>JAYVQJ010000439.1:0-7981 GCA_043777235.1 Planctomycetia bacterium | reverse complement strand
ATCGACCTTCTTCTCGGCAACGACATCACCCTTGCGGAAGTGTTGCACGACGACGTAACCAAAGAGTCCCAGCAGAAGGCAGATCGCCGCGACTCCGATGAGTGCTTCGCGCGAGAGTCGCGGCCGTTTCCCGGAGAAGCCCCACGCCTTCGCGAGCTGCTCGTCGTTCTCAGCGGGAGACACCTCTTCGAGGTCAGCGTCCTCAGCCAGCGCGTTTTGCGACTTCGCTTTGGCCGCTTGAACCAACGCTTGAGCGGCCGCCGCCGCTTGAGCCGAGAGATTGGGATTCGAATTGGGAGTTGGTAGCGACATGGGATTCCCCGTCGGGTTCGGGTTTGTGGCTCGCATCATTTCGGCGACGCTGACGCTGCGGTTGGCGGGAGCTTGACCGCCACTCTGAGTTTGGCCGACCGCGCTCGCGGGTTGATTCGGATTTCCTGCGGGCTGGGGGCCACCGGTTTTTTGTGGAGGCATTGCCATCGTGACTCATCTCGAAAAGCGTGCTTGACCAAACGGTCTTCCAACGAATGAAACGTGATCACGACCAGTCGCCCACCCGGCCGCAATGAATCGAACAGACTGTGAGCAAGGGCGTGTTCCAAATGCTGCAACTCGCGATTGACCGCGATGCGCAGTGCTTGAAACACCCGCGTGGCCGGCTCCTTGCGAGCTTCTCGTTTGATGGACGGCGGCAATGCCGAGTCGATCGTCGCAACCAAATCGCTGGCGGTTTGAATGGGTGAGCTTCGCCGTTGTCGCACGATCTGCTCGGCAATTTGTCGGCTGAATCGCTCCTCGCCGAACTCGCGAAAGATCGTTTCGAGTTCGTCGCTCGCTGCTCGCGAGAGCAAGTCCGCCGCCGGTTCTCCCTGAGTCACATCGAACCGCATATCTAACCGGCCCGACGTGTTGAAACCGAAGCCCCGCTCGCGATCCGCGAGTTGATCCGACGACAGGCCGAGGTCCACCAAGATGCGATCGACCGCGTCGAGTTGCAGCTCGCGCAGGACGTTCGGCAGATCGCGATAGCTGGCGTGACACAGGTGACTCCGTTCGCCGTTCACGACCGTTGCCGCGTGTTGCAACATGTGCGGATCACGGTCGAGTCCAATCAGGATTCCGTCGGGCTGAATTTGTTCGAGGATTTTTCGGCTGTGCCCACCTCCGCCGACTGTGCCGTCAACGACTGTCAGCCCCGGACTCAGGTCGAGAGCTTGCAGCGTTTCCCGCAACAGAACCGGGACGTGGATCGCAGCCAAGGATGTTTTCGAGAAGGTGGATTTCGCCGAAGAATTCCGGCAAGGATGGGGGATGTTCGCGCAGCAAAGTCACGTTTTTCCTAAGTAACCCGAAGCGTCAGCGAGGGATGATGAGCGGAAATTCCCAACTCTCATCGATTCATCAGAGGTCACGCTTTCGCGTCATTCCCTCGCTCACGCTTCGGGTTACATGGAAGGGGCAACTTCTAGACTCCGCAAAGTGGGCGGGGTTGTATGTCGATTTCGCAAAACGTGAGAAGAGCAAATTCCGTGAGCCAAAACGAAAATGCCTGGTCCGACATCATGTCGGCCAGGCATTCTCATGAGGAGTGCCGACGCACTGGCACTCCCACTTCTCACCGTGGCGATCTTCCGTGATCACCTTCAACCCGCAGCCCGGTTAGCCAGCGGAGTCACTTCCTTGAACCCGGTGAGTGCATCTCGTTGGCGGTCGTTCGGGCTGGCTTGATCCATCAGCCGTTTTGCTAAGTCGGCCCCCGCGCGAAAGCGGCCTGGGCCAACTCGTCGAATCGGGCGGAGTGTTGTTGCTCAAACTCCGTCCAGAGCGACTTGTCCCAGACTTCCGCGTGATCGTTGACTCCTAGCAGCATCACGTCCCGTTGCAGCTTGGCGTAAGACACCAATCGCTCCGGCAGACGAATGCGTCCCTGACCGTCCAATTCGACTTCCTCCGCACGGGAAAAAAAGAACCGTTCATATTTGAGAACGTCGCCTCGCGTGGAAGAACTGGCGTCCATCCGTTGAGCCAACCTCTCGAAATCCGCTGGGGCGTAAAGCACCAGCGATTGATCATCTCCTGGTCCGACGAAAAGTCGCATCGCTGCGTTTTCGGCGACGGGCGTTCGAGAGCCGAACGCCTCACGAAGTGGTTTCGGGACGGCGATCCGTCCTTTGTCGTCCACTGTCCGTTCGTAGGTGCCGGTGAGGGCCATTGATCACCATTCTTCCCCACAACCAACCACGAGGCCCCAATATCCTGATCGCGACTCCAATCGTCAAGAAACATTTTTCATTCGATGCGTCACAACGATGGTCGTCTCGACGCAGGTCCAAGCGAGGCATCCGATTGCCGATTTGAAAGTTTTTTTCAGAAGCGTTTCGTTCGACATTCAGAGCGAACGATTGGCCAGCAGTCGGCTGTAGAGTTGCTCATACGCCGCCACCATTGACTCGAACGTAAACGATTTCAGGGCAGTTTGTTGTGCTTCGCGAGCGAGCCGTGAAGAAAAACTGCGGTCGGTCAAAACGGCCTCGATGCCAAGCTCTAACTCGGCCTCCGATCCGGGGGCGACCAGTAACCCGGACTCGCGGTCGCGGATCAACTCGTCTGTCCCTTCGACGCGGCTCACCACTACCGGTAGCCCCGATGCCATCGCCTCCAACACGATGTTGGGCATCCCTTCCCACAACGACGGCAGCACGAGGACGTCGGCAGTCTTCAAAATCTGTGGGACATCGGGTCGCCAACCCACGATTCGGATGCCTCGTTGCAGTCCTCGATTCTCGATCCACTCTGTCATCGATGAGCGCAGGACTCCGTCGCCGACGAACAACAATTGCCAATCGGCGTGACGTTCGACTAACCGAGCAAACGCCTCAAGCAGCACGAAGGGAGCTTTTTGTGGATCCAGCCGACCCACAAACAACGCGAGCGGTGCGGAGTCCAACAAACCCAAATCTGTTCTTGGAACAGCCGACGCATTCGCGAAGAGTTGGAAATCGACGGCGTTCGGAATCACGCTGACCTTTGCGGCCCGCAATCCGGAATCGCGAGTCGAAAACTCGGCAACAGCTCGGCTGACGCAGACGTTGTGATCGACGAAGCCTTGAGTCAGTCGGTCCAGCCACAGCGGAATTCGGCCGCGTCGCTCGGAGACACGAATTCCGCAGACCACGAGCGGCACTCCGGCCCACCACGCAGCGAGTCGGCCGACGAAATTGGCGTGAAATAGAAAGGACTGAAGGATCGCTGGCTGAAACCGTTTCAACTCGGTGGCGAGCCTCCGGAGCACGCTCAGGTTGCGTTTACTTGTCGCATCGAAACAGGTCACCGCGATTCCGCTGTAGTGCAGCTTCTCGACGAGAACTCCGGGACCGGACAAGCAAAAGACACGCGGCTCCCAGCGGCGGCGATCGAGGCGAGTCACGAGTTCGACGAACATCCGCTCCGCGCCGCCGACATCGAGATCGGTGATGCAGAACGCAATGCGGATCGGTTCGGGCGGACGTTCGCCGGAGTCCTTCGCAGCCAATACATTGCCGTCCGCCATGAAACGTCCTTCGTGAAAATCGTCGTTGAGACCATACGAGCAAATCGGCATGTCGAGCGAGTCCATTTCGTCCTCTCCAGCAAGTCCGCTTGACCGAGCCGGCTCGTTCGATGACGTGTCGCTGTACGACTACAAATTGCCCGATGAGTTGATCGCGAAGGAGCCGCTGGCCGAGCGTGATGCATCGCGGTTGCTCGTCCTCAGTCGAGACACCGGTGCCGTTCAACATCGTGGGATTCGCGATCTTCCCGACCTGTTGCGAGCGGGAGATTGCCTGGTGCTCAACGACACGCGCGTCCTGCCGGCTCGGTTGATGGGTCAGCGAGCGAGCACCGGCGGCAAATGGGAAGGGCTGTATCTCGGCCAATCGGAGAACGGCGACTGGCGACTCATCGGTCAAACGCGAGGCTATTTGAAACCTGGAGAAAGCGTGGTGCTGATCCCGCTCGGTCAGCCGTCGGACGGGCAACCGGATTCATTGCACTTGACGCTGATCGACCGTGAGCCAGACGGCGTTTGGTTGATGCGGCCGGAGCCGGCCGGCGATGTCGTCTCGCTGCTGCAACAGTTCGGGACAATGCCGTTGCCGCCGTACATGCACCGCAAAATTGCGACGGACTCCGATTGGCAGCGATATCAAACGACGTACGCTCAGCACCCCGGTTCGGTGGCTGCTCCGACGGCGGGGTTGCATCTCACGGAATCGTTGCTGGCGAAAGTCCAAGAACGAGGAATCCGCATCGCTCGCGTGACGCTGCATGTCGGCTTGGGAACATTTCGGCCGATCGCGGCGACGACGCTCAGCGGACACGTCATGCACTCGGAATGGTGCGAGATCGGCGAAGAGGCTGTCCAAACGATTCAGGCCACTCGCAGTAATGGTGGACGAGTCGTCGCAGTCGGGACGACGTCGGTGCGGACGCTCGAAACGGTGACGGCAGACGGCGACTTGCGTCCGTGGTGCGGGACGACGTCGATTTTTATTCGACCGCCGTATCGGTTTCGCTGCGTTGATGCGTTGCTGACGAACTTTCATTTGCCGCGATCGACGCTGTTCGTACTGGTCGCCGCGATGGCGGGACTCGATCACATTCAAGCGGCTTATGCCGAGGCGATTCGCGAGCGGTATCGGTTCTACAGCTACGGCGACGCGATGCTGATCCTGTCGTGAGAGTTGGGGCGTCCGCGATTCGTCTTGGCCGGAAGCGGCTCGGTGTGACAGACTCCGCGCACGATGACCTCCGAACCGAACCAACCCAATCATTGGAAGCCAGCGCTCCGTCAAGCATTCGACGAACGTTTGCAGCCGCCGTATTTGCGTCTGGTCTCTGTGGCTCTGCTCGTCCTCGGAGTGGCGATGCTGGTGGTGTCGTTCGCGACATCTGATCGCGGACGAACGTACTTCGGTCCGCCGCTGGGAAATGACTTCGCGGGGTTCCTTGTCGCGGCGCAAATCTTGGATCGGGGCGAACACGCTCGATTGTACGACCGAGATTTGCATGACGAGCTGTATCACGAACTGCTGCCGAATCTCGAACCGGGGGACTCGATTCCGTATGTGCATCCGCCGTTTGTGGCCGGTCTGCTGAGGCCACTGACTTGGATTCCGTATGAACCGGCCGTGGCGATTTGGTTGATGATCTCGGTCAGCTTGTACGGTGTCGGAGTCTGGTTGCTGCTGCTCACATTGCCCGATCTGCGGCGTGAGCAGGGCGGACTCGTGCTGCTCATTTCGCTGTCGTTCGAGCCGTTCCTGATGGAGTGTTGGCTGGGCGGACAACTTTCTGCCGTTGGCTTTTTCAGCTACGCGCTGGCATGGTTCGCATTGAATCGCAACAAACCGATTGCCAGCGGCATGGCACTCGGATTGAGCTTCTACAAGCCGACGTTGCTGTTGTTGACGTTGCCCTTATTGGTGATTGGTCGCCGCTGGTGGATGCTACTCGGAATGACCGTCACCGGGTTTTTGTTAGCGGGACTCTCGCTGGCCTTTGTGGGATGGGAGACGAGCGTTGGATATCTCGATGTGCTGTTGTCGTTCCGAAAGAGCACTTCCGGTGGCGGACTGGGCATCCTGATTTGGAAGTACGTGGACCTCAACAATTCGCTCCATTTGCTGTGCGGCGGGAAGTCGCCGACCGCGACAGTTGCCTTCCTAGTGCTTTCGATTGTCCCATTCACATGGCTGGCTCGATGTTGGTGGCGATGGCCGCAATTCGACGCCAAGCATCGACAGTGGCTGTGGGGAGCAACGTTGGCTTGGCTGCCGGTTCTGAACTTGTACGTCGGGATCTACGACTCAATCTTTGTTGTGCAGAGCGTGCTGCTAGCCGCCGGTGCTTTGCTCAGCGAACGCGAATCAGAAACGCCGCTCACCCATTCAGGGTTGGCCTATTGGGCCTTGACGATCGCTGGATCGGCATGGTTCAGCCAAAGTTTGGCGAGGATTTCCGGCGTGCAGGTCTACACGTTGGCGATGATCGGCTTCGGTCTGTTCGCGTTGCGGCGTACAAGTCTCAAAGTCTCCACCGGCATCGAGCCGCGTTAGAATCACGTCGGTCAGTACGTCGTGGTATCGGGATCATTAAATGTCGGACGTGGGCAATATCCAAAGTACGTGGACTCGGCGATTCGTCTTTCGTTGGAGGACGTTACTTGGACTGATTGTGATTGGACTGCTGGTCGCGGCCGCGCAGCCTGTTCTCCAATTGTGGCGCGACCGGCAGGCGCTGAGGTTCGATCGACAGTGCCGCGAGCTTCGTGATCGAAAAGACTGGTCCAAGCTCGCGGCGGGATCCGAGTCGTGGTCGAGAGGCGATCCCCAGCGAGCCAAAGCGTGGCTCTTCCGCGCCGAAGCCGCCGAGGGTCAAGGAAAGTACGTCGAAGCGGCCGACTACCTCTTTCACGTTCCACTCAACGACGAACGATCTATTCCGGCCTACATGGGAGGCGTGACGCTGCTCTTGGGCAAGGCGAACCGTCCACTCGAGGGGATTGAAGCGATTCATCAGCTTTTCAAACGCGAACCGCGAATCGCCGAGGCTCACAAGCATTTGATCCAGTTTTACGCCCTGACATTGCAACGTCATAAATTGTTGCAACAGATCCGATTCGCGATTGCGAACGAACGGGAACCGCCAGAAGCCTACGTCTATTTACTGCTCGTCGACACGTTGCGATTGTCGAACGGAGTCGAGATGAACAACCGCTGGTTGGAGCAGTATCCCGACAACGAAATTTTCCTGGTCGCGCGGGCTCTACACATGCACGATGAAAAAGAGGAGGCCCGGCGTAAGGCCGCCGAGAACAAATCCGGCCTCACGGAAAAGTCGACAGAGATCACTCCACAACGGTCGCAAACATTGGCCGATTTGTTTCAGCGATTTCCCAACAATCTCGAACTGCGCTCCTATGAGATCGAACTGGCGCTGCGGGTTGGGGACACCGATCGAGTGATTGAGTTGTTGTCCAAAGCTCCTCCAGAGATCGACGACGACAATCGCTTCTGGCGTTACAAGGGGCAGATCCACGAGGCTCGACAAGAAATGGACGAAGCGGAAAAGGCGTATCGCAAGTCCGCTCAAATGAATCCGCTGGAGTGGCGGTCGTGGAACAGCCTGGCCATCATGGAGCGGTTGCACGGCAACTTCGCCGAAGCCGGCCGGTTGCAGGGCCTCGTGAAGCGTGCCGATGACCTGAGAATCAAGGCGAGAGCATTACCCTTGATTGAAGAGGTTGGCCCCGATTGGTTGCATCCCTTTGCTGAGATTGCCCGTGACGCGGGCGACAAACAAGTCGCGGATGCCCTGTATCGCCGCCTGAACTCGACTCGGTGAACTGACATGAACCAGCCGCAGACTTCGTCGACGCTGCCCTCGACTGACACTCAACAGCCGACACGGCAGCGCCGGTTGAGCCGGCGGAAGAAGGCCCTGCTATCGAGTCTGGTCTTTCTGATCTTCTTCGTCGGTCTGGAGATTGTTTTCGCCGCGTGTGGAGTTCGCCCGTTTCGGGAGGCCGTCGACCCTTTTTTGGATTTTGAACCCGGCATTCCGTTGTTTGTCAGAGATGGCTCTGAGTTCGTGACCAATCCCGCCAAACGTACGTATTTCAACAGCCAAACCTTTCCGCAGCAGAAGCCATCGAACTCCATTCGAATCTTCTGCCTGGGTGGATCCACGACCTACGGGCGTCCCTACAAAGATCGTTTTTCTTACGTCTGCGGCTTGCGGTCGCTGCTTCAACGGCTCGCCCCAGACAAGGATTGGCAGGTCGTGAATTGTGGCGGGATTTCTTATTCGAGCTTTCGACTGGCCGCGTTGATGGAGGAACTGAGCCAGTATCAACCTGACCTCGTTGTCTTTTGCGAGGGACACAACGAGTTCTTGGAGGAACGCACCTACCGAGATCTTCGCGAGCGCTCACAATTAG
>JAYVQJ010000438.1:0-8011 GCA_043777235.1 Planctomycetia bacterium | reverse complement strand
TCTTTCCAATACACCCCAATGCGAATCTCCCAGCGATGTTTTCCTCAACCTCTCTTTTGTTCAGATTCCTTGCGTTTGAGATTCATGACCGCCGGTTGTCGGCAAGCGTGACTTCAATTCGGAGAGTTCATTTTGGAGGACATGCCAGATGATCTCCCAATCGAGACCGAAGTAGTCATGAACGATTCTGTTTCGCAGGCCAGCAATCTGTGGCCACGGCACGCTCGCATGAGCCTGTTTGAAATCGTCCGGCAGTTGGCGTACCGCCTCGCCGATGATCTCCAGATTGCGAGCCACGGCATCTTTACGCAGGTCGTCGGCCAAGAATTCATCGTGATCCAACCCGGCGATGTATCGCTCGATCTTGCCGATCGCCGTAAGAACGTCCTCGACGAGAATGAGCGGATCGCGTTTAGACATCGATCAACTCCGGCTCGATCAATTTCCACAAGCGGGGTTGAATCGCTCGCTGCGACACCAAGTCCACGCGCTGTCCCAAAAGGGATTCCAACCGCTCAGCGAGCGTGACGAATCGCAGCCCGATGCTGGGATCGACTTCGACTAACACATCGACATCGCTGTCGGCCGACGCTTCCTCGCGAGCCCACGAACCAAACAGCGCCAGCCGCCGCAACGGAAACTCTCGTTCGAGCCCCGGCTTCGCTGACTTCAGTTGCAGCAAAATCTCCTGACGGCTTCGCGGCATAGCGTTTCTCCCCAGAGATACTGTCCGGCCCATGATATTCGTCAAGAACATCGGCAGCGATGCAAGATCAAGGCGAGTTTCTTCGGCCCCTGTAACGCCCCCGCGTTATTTGATCCGTGGGCAATTTCGCTCAGGACTCTCTCTTTTGCGGCCGAACCGCACTCTTTCGACCAGGAGATAAACCATGAACCAGACCAGCCGTCGTAATTTTATGGCCGATGTGGGCAAGGGCATGTTGCTCGCCAGCGTGGGATCGACAATTGCTTCGGAATTGGGGCTGGCCACGGGGATGGCCGCCGAAGCGTCGAAGGGGCTGAACTTTGGCAGTTTGGAGCCGCTGGTGTCGCTGATGCAGCAGACGCCGTCGGACAAGCTGCTGCCGGTGGTGGTCAAGGAGATTCAAAAGGGGACGGAACTGAAGACGTTGGTCGCGGCGGCGGCTTTGGCGAATGCTCGCGCGTTTGGCGGGCAGGACTACATCGGGTTCCACACGTTTATGGCGCTCGTGCCGGCGTGGCACATGTCGAAGGAACTGCCAGAGGCTCAGCGGCCGTTGCCGGTGCTCAAGGTGTTGTACCGCAATACGTGGCGGATTCAGGACACAGGCCACCAGGATCATGACCACGAAGTGCTGCATCAGATCGCCGCTGCTGAAGCGGCCGGTGCGGCTCCGACGGGTGAAACGGTTCGCGAGTGCTCGCGCAAGATCGATTTCGATGCGGCTGAGCAAGCCTTCGCGGCGATCAGCGCCAAGGGGCAACCGGGCGAGGCGTTCAATCACCTGCAATACGCGATGCAGGACGAAGTCGATGTGCATCGCGTCGTACTGGCCTTCCCAGAGGTCGCTGCCACGCGGCCATCTTCATCGCGGATGGATGCGCCAATCAAGAGGCACAAAACCAAGTCCGCAACAATCTCATAACAGCCACACGATCCCGCCCGCGCGTGATTGCTCAACGAAACAATGGTCGATCGAGCGAGCGGTTGTTCGAAGATCTCGAACGGTAGGCAGCTTTTACCGGGTGATCAGCGACACTTCGCAAAGCAGTTTCCAAATTCCGTGATGGCCGATTCGTTTTGGGCGATCACACGATGAAAATGGCAACAAGCTGCGTGATGCATCTGGCGTGTTCGTCGTGATGACAAACGCGTTTCCCGTCGGGCAACAAGACTCGACGCGAACCGATGTGAGCCAGCTCAGCGCTCTGAAAAGTGGGCGGACCCAGGCTCAGTTTGCTTAGTCGCGCGTCGCATCACGCTGGAGTTACGGGCACTCTCCGAGACACTGAAAACCGTGTCCCCGAACCAGCGTTGCGAATTCTCCGAGTGGTCCGCGGCTTCAAAACTCTTTGCAAATCACAACGACAAATGGCACGCGGCGTGCGTTGTGGGTGGGCCACGCCCTGCTACCTTCCCTTCCGTTCAAACCCTCGCTCCCGCAAGCCTCGTCCATTATGCAGAGCCAAACTCTCACCATTCTTCTCGCCGGCGGCATCGGGTCGCGGCTGCATCCACTGACGGCCGATCGCGCGAAGCCCGGCGTGCCCTATGGCGGCAAGTACCGGATCATCGACTTCACGCTCAGCAACTGTCTGCATTCGGGACTGCGACGAGTGCTGGTGCTGACGCAGTACAAGTCGCATTCGTTGCAAAAGCATCTGCGTGACGGCTGGTCGATCTTCAATCCCGAACTGCACGAGTACATCACTCCGGTTCCGCCGCAGATGCGAACGGGCGATTCGTGGTATTCCGGGACCGCCGATGCGATCTATCAGAATCTGTATTTGCTGGAACGAAGCGGAGCCGAATACGCGCTGATCCTCTCCGGCGACCACATCTATCGGATGGACTACCAGGGAATGCTGGAAGCTCATCGCGAGACCGGAGCCGACTGCACCGTCGCGTGCATGGACGTGCCGCTCGAAGAAGCGCGCGGGTTCGGTGTCATGGCGATCGATGAGGCAAGCCGCATCATCGAATTCCAAGAGAAGCCCGCCTCGCCAAAAGCGATGCCGACTGATCCGACGCGAGCCTGCGCGTCGATGGGCATCTACGTTTTCTCATTGCCGCTGTTGTGCGAGTTGTTGAAGCGGGATCACGGCAATGAAATCTCGTCGCACGATTTCGGCAAGGACATCCTGCCGAAACTGATTCACTCGCACGAAGTCTATGCCTACAGCTTCGGCGGCTCACGAGGCCGCGTTTCCTGTGATCGTTATTGGCGCGATGTCGGAACGATCGACGCCTACTTCGATTCCAACATGGACCTGCTGGAACCGAAGCCGCCGATTGATCTATATCAACCGAACTGGCCGATCCGGACCTACGAACCGCAAGTTCCTCCGGCTCGAACAGTCCCCGGTCCAACGGGCAACGCGGGTGAGTTGGTGAATTCGATGCTCGCGTCGGGAGTCGTCATCGAGGGCGGCTCGGTACGGCATTCGATTTTGGCGTCGAACGTGAAGGTGGAAGAGTTGGCGATCGTCGAGCGTTGCATTCTGTTCGAGGGAGTGACCGTCGGAGTCGACACGCGGCTGCGAAAGTGCATCGTCGATAAAGGGGTCCACATTCCGTCCGGCGAGCGTATTGGGTTCGACCGCGCGAAAGACGAAGCTCGATTCACCGTCTCGGACAGTGGAGTCGTCGTCGTCCCGAAGGGATATCAATTCCCACCGAAAGCCGACGCCATCGCCCCCGTGAGTTTCGAGCCGAATCCACTTCGCGAGACCACTCGCGCGTGATCGACCGCGACGTGACGCCGGAATGAGGAACAAGGCTGAATCGGCCGCTGCATCTGTCGTTCCCCCTCACCTGCTGAATCCACCGATCCAATGCCGTGCGCGGCAACCCTGGATGGAGCCTTTTGGGTCTCTCCGCAAGTCGTTTCATTGGTGGCGCAGACTCCAGGGCTGGCTAATTGTCCGGTCTCAGACATGTAACCCGCAGCGTGAGCGAGGGAGTTCCGTGACATTCCCTCGCTCACGCTGCGGGTTACAGAGCGGCGTACCCTTCGCAGATTGAAACATTGGCCAGCCCTGTTTGGTTGGTGGCGCAGACTCGAAAAGCACTTGCTGGCTCATTACAAGAAACTTCGGTGCAGATGGTCCGCTGTATGTCGTCCCAATGCAGTTCCAGCAGATTCCAGAGCAGCCAGCGGTCGTCGAAGGATAAGTGGCATGGCAGATCCGAACCGGAGTGTGGCGGAATTGATCGCGAAAGGCCCGGAAGGCCAGACCTTTCGGCAACGACTGGTCGAAGGTCAGACCGTGCGATTCGGGCGAGCTCCGGCCAGCGGCTGGACGATCGAATGGGACCGATCCATCTCGCGCGAGCACGGAGATCTGTGTTGGCAGAATGGGCAGCTCAGCGTCACGTGTCTCCAGACAGCGGCGAATCCCATCAAGGTGGGCGGCGCTGTGTATCGCGAGGTCAGCGTCGGCAAATCAGAGTCGTTCGAGATCGGGCAGTCGACCTTCTACGTCGACGTCAAATCCGTGTCGTTGGCGGAAGCCCCAGGCGAGACCGTGCGAACGAATCGGATGCTGCACACCATCGCGACGGAAGCGGCTCGTGAGGAATTGGAAGAGCCGATCGTCGACTTTGTCACGCAAAGCGGAGACGAGCTGGCCGAAGAGCATTCGTATCACGCCGACGATCTCCGCAAGGTGGCCTTCGGCGATTCTGAACGGCAAATGGAAGTGCTCTCGAATTTGCCAAAGCTGATCGCCGGCTCGAAGACCGACTTGGATTTGGCGCTGATGCTCTGTGGGATGTTGTTGGAGGCGATTCCTCCGGCGGTCGCGGTCGCGGTCGCAATGTTTGACGAATCCGATGTCTTCGCGATCCGCAGTCAAGACAATTCCGATGCCGAGCTTCCAAAACCCAAAGTGATGCGTGTGCAAACGCGCGATCAATTCGAAGGGCGGTTCATGCCCAGTCGCCGGCTGCTTCGCAAGGCGCTGCGACGTGGCGAAAGCGTGATGCACATCGTCGGAGATGACGTGGATGCCAGCCGCGTCACGATGGCGAGCTCGCTCGACTGGGCGTTTTGTGCGCCGATCACCAGCGAATCGTGCATCGGTTGGTGCCTTTACGTCTCCGGATCGGGCGGCCGCGACGGCAACGTTTTCGTTACGGAAGATTCGCTCAAAGGGGATTTGCGGTTCACGCAAATGGTCGCGCAGCTCATCGGCTCGATTCATACCGTTCGTACGTTGCAAGAACACAAAGCGCAGTTGTCCGCGTTCTTCTCGCCAAAAGTAATGGCGAACCTGACCAAGCGCGGTGGGGCCGGTGACATCCTCGCTCCGTCCGAACGAGACATCACCGTGCTGTTCTGCGACGTGCGCGGGTTCTCGCGCAAGTCGGAACAACTCAAGGGTGACTTGCACAAGTTGCTCGATTGCGTGAAGGCTGCTCTTTCCGCGATGACGGGCGGCATCTTGGAATTCGATGGTTCGATCGCCGACTTTCAAGGCGATGCCGCACTGGGTTTTTGGGGCTGGCCAACTCCGCTGCCGGATGGGCCGATGTCCGCGTGCCGTGCGGCGCTCGCGATCATGAACGTCTTCAATCTGCCTCCCGAACGACGTGGGCTGCTCGAAGATTTCTCGTGCGGAGTCGGGATCGCTCACGGCCGAGCGATCGCCGGTCAGATCGGCACGTCGCAGCAAGCGAAGATCGGTGTGTTCGGGCCGGTCGTCAATCAAGGTTCGCGCATTGAAGGCATGACGCGGCAATTCGGAGTCAACGTGTGCATCGACGAGGCGACTGCGGAATTCGTCCGCCGCTTGATGCCGCTCACGGAAGGTCGCGTCCGGCGATTGGCTCGCGTTCGTCCCAAGGGAATGGACACGCCGCTGCTTGTCCACGAATTGCTGCCGGCGGAAGTCGAAGAGGACAAGGTCTCGGAAGTCGCTCGGCTCAATTACGAAGCCGCGCTGGAAATGATCATCGGCGGCCGTTGGACCGAAGGACTGGAACGCCTCAACGCCGTCCCCGACGACGACGGCCCCAAAAACTTCTTGATCGCTCAAATGGCCAAGCACAGCGACACACCGCCCGCCGGCTGGGACGGCGCATTCAGCTTGGATGCAAAGTGAGTCACCGACCGAAGAATTGAGAGTGACTCGCACCGAATTCCGTCTGGCAGCAGGTCACTCGCCCTTGCAGTGCTCGTGGCGATTCAGCCGATCAATCTGGACTGGAACGGTTTGTCTGATCCAGATCGCAAGAAATAACGGCGCGTCATTCAGTTCGGCTCGTCACGCGGAGCGGGCAAACGCGGATATCTTCTGGAAGCCGTATGACGTTTCATGTCGAGCATGTGGTCCCTCGATTTCAACACGGCAAGACGAACGATGCCGAACCTCGCGCTGAGTTGCCCTGGATGCAATCTCGCCAAGGGAGACCGAACGACGGGCAACGACCACAACGGACAACTTCAATCGCTCTTCAATCCACGAAAGTACGAACCTGCCTTATTGAGTTGGCATCTGCATTTCGAGTTGGATCGACGTAGCGGCTTGAGCCTCCCTCGAACTCCAGCAAAAGTACCGACAATCTCGTGCCGAAGACTTCGGGCAGATGTCTGCTTCGGGTAATCTCCGTCCGTCGAAATGGGTGTTGCAAGAATTGGTGACGAGGTGTGTTCCAGATGTCGGCTCAGGAAGTTTTCAGAATCAGTGTCGAAGGCATTCGCAATGGCGAACTCATTCAGCGCGTCAGTAGCACCGACAAGGAGTTTCATTTCCAAAACTGGTTCAAAGCTCGATTGGAACAGGCTGGGAAAAACTTCGAGATTGGCGGCCGAAACAGCTATCCGGACTTCCGCATGGTGGCCGAGACCGACGGCTATGAGTTGAAAGGGCTGGCATATCCGGGGCGAGACGCGAGTTTTGATAGCAACAGCCAAGTTCCGACCGGATCGCACAATGGCCGAGCGATCTACTACGTCTTCGGAAGATATCCCAAGCAGCCTGACGGAAATCGATATCCGGTTCTCGACCTCGTGGTGTGTCATGGTGATTTTCTCAACGCGGACCACGATTACATTCACCAGAACAAGAGCGTGAAAGGCTTCGGCAGTTACGGAGACTTGCTGATTCGCGACCGCAAGATGTATGTGGTCCCGACGCCGTTTCGGTTGGTGGATGGTGTGGCTCACCAACAAACACTGATTTTGCCTGCCGGTGTTAAGCCGGGCCGTGATTTCGTGTCAGTTGGAAAATTGATTCGTCGCGAAGCGAACGAACTGGTCGTTGCGTATTCCTTCGACCTGCAATCGAACGAACTGCAACCGAAGAGGATTTCGAATCCACACGCGGGTCGTGAGCATGGCTTTCAAGCGTGGAGACTGAAGGGTTCCCCAACCGATCCCGTTTCCATGCGATCCGCGCAGGACGCGATGCCTGCCGAGGAGGCCGATGATGACAACGGCCACTAAAGGATCGCTGATCGAATCGGATGAATTTCCGTTCGAGTTTCTTTCGCAGCTCGCCGAACGCGAAAGTTGGCGGAAGGAAATCCACCGACCGATCTACCACGTTCATAAGTGGTGGGCCAAGCGTCTTGGCTCCGTCTTTCGTGGCATCCTTTTGGGATGCGAACTGCCGGACTCAGCGAACCTGGCCGCCGAATTCTATCGTTCGCACACATTCGCAGATCGGACAGTCTTTGACCCCTTCATGGGATCGGGCACAACCATCGGCGAGGCTCATAAGCTCGGCTTCACAGCGCTGGGTCGCGACATCAATCCGGTAGCGGTCCAAGCGGTCACAACAGCCTTGGGACCGCTGAGCCGACAGCAGTTGCGAGCGGCCTTCGAGCAGCTCGAAAGCGACGTTGCCCCAAAGATTCGCCAGCTCTATCGGACGATCGACAAACGCGGGCGGCCGTGCGACACGCTGTATCTCTTCTGGGTCATGCAAGCCAATTGCCCCGATTGTTCGCGAGCCATTGATCTGTTTCCGTCGTATGTCATCGCCAGAAATGCTTACCCGGATCGCAAGCCGGAAGTCCAAATCCTCTGTCCGAAGTGCGGTCACATCTTTGCCGGATTGAACAGCGACACCGCAGTGTCGTGCTCGGAGTGCCGGCATCCATTTGATCCGAGCCTCGGAACAGCGCGCGGCACGAAGGGGCATTGCGAAAGTTGCAACAAGGACTTCACGATCCTGGAGGTCATCTCCCGCAAGAAGTCCCAACCCGACTTTCGGCTTTATGGAAAGCTGGTGCTCACAAGCGATGATCGCAAGGAATACTTGGCCGCGACCGCTGATGATCTCGCGGCGTATGAGCGATGTT
>JAYVQJ010000437.1:0-8018 GCA_043777235.1 Planctomycetia bacterium | reverse complement strand
GAGTGCGGCGATTCATCGCCGCTTTGGCTTTCTCGGCCGCAGTTTGCTCTGATACGCCGTCGAGAATTCCGAAGTCAGTGAAAGCGGCGATTCATCGCCGCACTCCAAAGATGCACATTCAACGTGGTTTTCAACATCCCGATCAGTACCGCGCCGGCTGGGTCACGATCGGCAACTTCGACGGCGTGCATCGCGGACATCAAAGCATGTTGGCGACGCTCGTCTCGCGAGCACACGCCGCCAATACGCCGGCCGTCGTGATGACGTTCGATCCGCATCCGATTTCGCTGCTGAGACCACAGCACACGCCCCCGGCCTTGAGCCTGCTCGATCACAAGCTGGAGCTTTTTGAAAAGCACGGCATCGACACGGTCGTCGTCTATCCGACCGACCACGCGCTGTTGCAACTCACGCCCGAAGGCTTCTTTCGCAGCATCGTGCTCGGCGAACTGAACGCCGTTGGCTTGGTCGAAGGCCCCAACTTTTTCTTCGGGCATCACCGAGCCGGAAACGTCGAGACGCTGCGAACGTTGTGCGATGCCGCCGGCCGCTCGTTGGATGTTGTGTCGGCCGTCATCGTGCGCGGCCGGATGGTGTCGTCGAGTGAAGTGCGGTCGCTGATCGGATCAGGACAGTTGGCTGAGGCGGTCGAGTTGCTCGGTCATCCGTATCGAGTTCGTGGCGTCGTCGCGACCGGCGCGGCGCGAGGCCGGACGATCGGCTTTCCAACGGCGAATCTCGAAGCGATCACGACGCTGCTTCCGCCAGATGGCGTCTATGCGGGCGTTTGCACGATCAACAGGACGGTGTATCCGGCGGCGATCAATCTCGGCCCGAATCCCACGTTTGGCGAGTCGGCTCGAAAATTTGAGGTACATCTGCTGGACTTCACCGGCGACTTGTACGGGCAGACGCTCGACGTCGATTTGCTCACGCGGGTCAGGGACGTTGTGAGGTTTGGGTCGAGTGATGCCCTAAAACAACAGCTCAAACAGGACATTGAGGCCGTGCGTTCTCTGGCGAATGAGGCCGCAGAGCAGTAGTTTGCTCCGGCCGAATGCCGTAGGCCGAAAGCCGATGGCCGTCGTCCTTTTTTCGAATGACCGAAAAGGTTGGGATAACGGCCATCGGCTTACGGCCATCGGCCGGACAAGCAGACAGAACGTCGAATCGACGACAACTTCACGAAAATCCAAACATGCCGATCAACTGGGAACCGCTGCGACCGATCATTGCCAATCATCAGCGATTCGTGCTCTCCAGCCATGTGCGGCCGGATGCCGATGCGTTGGGATCGGAGCTTGGCATGGCGGCGTTGCTCGAAGCGATGGGCAAAGAGGTGCGAATCGTGAATCCGTCGAGTTCGCCGGCCAATCTGTTGTTCCTCGATCCGACGCAACGGGTCAAGAAGTTCGGCGAGGGGATGAGTTCCGCCGAAGCTCACGACACCGACGTCCACATGATTCTGGACACGAGCGCTTGGGGTCAGCTCACGGAATTGGGCGGAGTCATCAAGCACACCAAAGCGAAGAAGGTGCTGATCGATCATCACGTCAGCGCGGATGATTTGGGTGCTCTCGAATTCAAAGACACGACCGCTGAGGCGACTGGAGCACTCATCTTTCAACTGTTCCGCTTCTTCGATGTCCCGATCTCGAAGGCTGCGGCCGATGCTTTGTTCTGTGCGATCGCGACCGACACCGGTTGGTTTCGATTTCCATCGACGACCTCCAACACTTATCGCATCGTCGGTGACCTGGTTGACGCCGGCGCGCAGCCGAATCTACTGTTTCAAGTGTTGTACGAGCAGACGACCCTCTCCCGAACCAAACTGGCGGGCCGAGTGCTCAGTACGGTGAAGCTCGATTTCGATGGGCAACTGGCGTACGTCACGGTGACTCAGCAAGACTTCGCCGAAACCGGCGCGGTCCCGGCCGACACTGAAGATCTCGTCAACGAATGCCTGAAGATCGCGGGGTGCAAAGCCGCGTTCATCGCCATCGAGCAAGCCACGAAATCCGTGAAAGTGAGTTTCCGCAGCCGAGTTGGTTTGAACGTGGCCGCCATCGCCGAACGCTTCGGCGGCGGAGGCCACAAACAAGCCGCCGGAGCCATCCTTCCTGGACCAGTACCCTCCGCGATTGCTCAAGTTCTCGCCGCCATCAAAGCTGCGTTGGCTTGAGTCCTGCCAAACCTTCCCGCCTCCCTTTTGATTGCGAGTCACGCGATGTCTCAACCTCATCCCGAACTCAACCACGGCGAACCGCGACGAGGTTTCCTCACTCATGTTTTCGCTGCCGGTATCGGCCTGTTGGTCGGGACTGTGCCCGCTCTCGCAGGGCTGGCCTTCTTTCTTGATCCGATCGTGCGGAAGAAGAAAGGAGGCAGCGGCGACGGATTTCTCAAGATGCCGGTCGCGCTCGAAGCTCTCGAAATCAACGGCGAGCCGCAGTTGGTGAAGATCATCATGGACAAGGTCGATGCCTGGAACACCTACCTCAACCGACCGGTCGGATCGGTCTATCTGCGGCGAACGGACAAAGACACCGTCGTCGCGTTCAACTCCATCTGTCCGCATCTCGGTTGCACGGTCGATTACAAGCCGGCCGAAAAGAATTACTTCTGTCCCTGCCACACCAGCACCTTTGGCGTGGATGGCACCATGCAGAATGACATCCCGCCGCGAGGCCTCGACGCACTCGAAGTCCAGATTCGAAACGGCACCGAAGTCTGGGTGAAGTTCCAAAACTTCCGAGCAACGACGCCGGAGAAGATTCCGGTTGGATGAATGACGAATGACGAAATCCCACCTTCGTCATTCGTGCTACTTTCGTCATTGGGTGTTTCGTCATTCGTAATTCGTCATTCGTAATTACCCCACCCATCCGCCACCACCTTTGATCCACAGACCCATGAACGCACTCATTAACTGGCTCGACGATCGCACTGGCCTCAAGAAGCTGATGCACGAGGCCCTTTACGAAAACATCCCTGGCGGCGCTCGCTGGAGATATGTCTGGGGCAGCACGCTCGTCTTCACGTTTTCGATTCAGGTCATCACCGGCCTGTTCCTGTGGATGGCCTATAGCCCCAGCACGACGACCGCATGGGAGAGTGTGTACTACATCCAGCATCACATGACTGCCGGTTGGATTGTGCGCGGCTTGCATCACTTTTCCGCGCAGGCGATGACCGTGCTGCTGGCGTTGCATCTGATGCAGGTGGTCATTGACGGAGCTTACAAAGCTCCGCGCGAGATCAATTTCTGGCTCGGCCTGATCCTGATGCAAATCGTGTTGGGCCTGAGCCTGACGGGCTATCTGCTGCCGTGGGATCAGAAGGGTTACTACGCCACGCGCGTCTCTACGGAAATCATGGGAGCGACACCGGTCGTCGGTCCACAGTTGCAATTGCTGGCTCAAGGTGGCCCGGAGTACGGACATCACACACTGACACGATTCTTCGCGATGCACGCGGGCGTTTTGCCCGGAACACTGATTGCGTTTCTTGTCCTGCACATCGCGGTCTTTCGTCGGCACGGGATCACGGTTCCTGATCCGGATCGCGCTCCGGCGACCGCCTTCTGGCCGGATCAAGTCTTGAAGGATGCTGTCGCGTGTTTAGCGGTGCTCGGGACGGTGTTGACGCTGACGCTCTGGCGTCACGGAGCGGAACTCGCCGCTCCGGCCGATCCCTCTGACGCTTATTCCGCCGCGCGGCCGGAGTGGTATTTTCTCTTCCTGTTTCAGTTCCTGCGATTTGAATGGGTCGAGCATGTCACGAAAGGTCCGGCCTTCGGCGCGATCTATGTCCCCGGAGCATTGATGGCGATCCTGTGCGCCATGCCGATCATCGGCCGCTGGAAAGTCGGCCATCGGTTCAACGTCGTCTTCATGTTCGCGATCCTCCTCGGAATTGTCGGTTTGACGGGGTTGGCCTTGAAGAACGACGCGGAAGACCCCGATTTCCAAGCCGCCGTCAAGCAAGCTCATGACGATTCGATCCGCATCGAGAAGCTCATCGAACCAGCGCCGGAAGGGCATGGAACGGGCATCCCGCTCGAAGGAGCGGTGTCGCTTTTGCGAGCTGATCCGAAATCGCAAGGTCCGCGCTTGTTCGCTCGGAACTGTGCTCCGTGTCACCGCTACGACGGCCACGATGGCACCGGAAAAATGGTCACGCGAAAAGATCCGATCGTGGAAGAAGTCATTGAAAAACAGGCCGACGGATCGGAGAAGAAAGTCAAAAAGATCGTCGGCTACCAACCGCCGGTCGAGGAGCTTGCGACCGCGACAGACCTCGGCAAGTTCGGTTCACCGGAGTGGATCAAGGCGATCGTCACCGACTTCAAGGGGACGTTCGCTGTGCTGGAGAACGTCAAAGATAAAGACGACAAAACGAAGGTCGCCGAATCCTCGAAACATTTCCTCGAAGGAGAAATGGCGCTCTGGTCAACATCGCACGCGCAGCATTGGCGAGTGAAAGAGAACGAGCAGGCGTTGTCCGATCTCACCGCCTTCTTGTCTTCGCAGAGCCAACGCAAAGGAGCACCCGGCATTTCGGATGAAGCTCCGAAACGCGGACGGCAAATCTTCGAGACAGGCAAGTTGCCGGTCGGCGCGTTTGACTCAAAGTGCATCGACTGTCACTCGCTGCAACCGATCGGCGAAGACAAGTTGCTCGGCGAAATTGGAGCCGGGCCGTCGCTGACCAGTTACGGCGGCGATCGTTGGCTCCGCGATTTCCTGAGCAATCCCGGCCACGAAAAGTTCTATGGTTCGAACAACGCGATGCCCGCGTTCGGTAAACGACTGACCGAGAAAGATCTCGACCTCCTCGTCCGCTGGATGGTCGGCGATTACGAGTAACTTTCGAGTGCGGCGATTCATCGCCGCTTTTTTTTGTCGGGCGAGTATGTAACCCGAAGCGTGAGCGAGGGTGTGAGAACTTTTCGCGTGAATCTGACCCTCGCTTACGCGTCGGGTTACTTTTCTTAGGTGCTCAAAAAGCGGCGATGAATCGCCGCACTCCAAAGATGACGATCACCGTTCAGACCGGCGCGCGATTGCATTTCGGCTTGCTCGCCGTGCAAGCCGCGAGCGGCCGCAACTTCGGTGGTGTCGGTTTGATGGTTCAATCACCGGGTTGCGTGCTTTCCATCGAAGCGTCCGAACGGGATGAATGCGTTGCCGATGCAGAGATTGCCGCGCGGCTGACCGTTTGGCGAGCCGAATATCGCAGCCGATGTCCCATCGAGCATCGTCCTCTCGCTTGTCGCATTCGAGTCTCTCAAACGATGCCATTGCACGCAGGTTTGGGATCGGGGACACAGAGTGCGCTGGCACTCGCTGCCGCACTGGCCCGATTCGGGGGCGAACCAAATGTCTCCGCGCTTGAATTGGCTCGGCGAGTTGGCCGCGGCGCGCGTTCCGCGCTCGGCATTCATGGCTTTGAACGCGGCGGTCTGTTGGTCGAAGGGGGCAAGCGACAGCCGGACGAAATCAGCCCGCTCGTCGCGCGGCTTGAATTCCCGTTGGATTGGCGAGTGTTGCTTGTCATGCCGAACGATCGTCGAGGTTTGTCAGGTGACGCTGAGCGGGCCGCGTTCACGAAGCTGACGCCGATGTCAGCGTCGCTGACCGAAAAGCTCTGCCGCATTGTGTTGATGGAGTTGCTTCCGGCCGTCGCGAGCGAGGACTTCTTGATGGCCGCCGCCGCGTTTCGGGAATTCGGGCAATTGAACGGTTCGCATTTCGCGCCGATTCAAGGAGGTGTCTTCGCCGATCCGCAAATGTCCGAGTTGGCTCAATGCCTGACGGATCAAGGCTGCGTCGGAATCGGCCAATCCTCGTGGGGGCCGACACTGTGGATTCTCTGCCGAGATGACGCCGAGGCGATCCGCTGTCGCGAACAGATTGCGTTGCATCCCTCCGGCAAAGCCTGCACGATTCATCTCACGGCGGCGCAGAACGCGGGGGCAAACTTTGGAGTGCGGTGATTCATCACCGCTTTTCTTGTCTTTCGTTTTTTCCGTCACCTGAATGCGAACTGCCAGACTTCGCCGCGAAGGCAAAGAAAGCGGGAATGAATTCCCGCACTCCAAAGGTTTGACACATGACTTACGAACGCAGCCACGAATTGATCGGTCGCGGCGAGAGCCGGTTGCTGATCATCGATGTTCAAGAAAAGTTGATGCCGGCGATTCCGGTGTGCGAGTCGCTGATCGCGAACTGCCGCAAGCTGATCGAAGCGGCGAAGCTTTTCGGCGTGCCGGTCTCCGCGACCGAGCAGTATGCCAAGGGGCTCGGCCCCACAGTGCCGCAATTGCGAGAACTGCTCGACGGCGCGCCGATCCCCGACAAGGTCTGCTTCAGCGCGGCCGAGTGTCTGGGTTGGGGCACGGCCGCCGAGCATCCTGAAGGCCGCTTTCAAATCATCGTGGCGGGAATTGAAGCTCACGTCTGCGTGCTGCAAACGGTGCTCGACCTGCTGTCGAGCGGCTATCAAGTCTTCGTCCCAGCCGATGCCCTCGCCAGCCGAGCGAAGATCGATTGGAAAATCGCCCTCCGCCGCATGGCCGCGTCCGGTGCGATCATCACCACGACCGAGTCCGTGATGTTCGAATGGTGTGCCGCCGCTGGCTCGCCGGAGTTCAAACAACTCAGCCAACTCATCAAGCAAAAGGTGGCACCACTCAATACGGCTTAGAACTGCAAACGAAAGTAACCCGAAGCGTGAGCGAGGGCTGGATTCACATCTTCACCTCTCACTCCCTCGCTGACGCTTCGGGTTATTTTTAGCGGCTCATCATTCGTTTCACTTCGGTTCGTTTTCCTTGGAGCAAGCCAACGGCTGGCGTGGCCGCGAACAATCACTGAATTCTTGGAGTCACTCATGCCATCGAACTTGATGCGAACGTTCATTCCCGTTTTGACCGTAGCGATGTTGGGCACAGCCATGAACACAACGAACGGAGACGAGCTGCTGGTTTTCATCTCAGCCTTCGCGGCGGGTGAGAACGGAGCCATTCAGGCTTATCACGTCGACACCAAAGCGGCCCAGCTCAAGCCGGTGCAACGGACGACCGGCGTCGAGCACCCGTTCTTTTTGTCGGTGTCGCGAGACAAGAAGTTTTTGTATTCGATCCACGCGAAGAACTTCGGCGGCAAAGATCACGAGCAGATCGCCGCCTACGAGATCCTTGGCCGCAACGGTCAGCTCAAGTTGCTGAATCGGCAATCGGCCCTCGGAACCGCAGCCTGTTACTTGGACATCGACGCGACAGGCAAGACGGTGCTGGTCGCCAATTATTCGTCAGGCAGCGTTGCGTCACTGCCGATCCGAGCGGACGGCTCGCTGGGCGAATCGGCGTCGTTCATTCAGCACGTTGGTGCGAGTGTTGATCCCGCGCGGCAGAAGGAGCCTCATGCTCATTGCATCGTTGTCAGCCCAGACAATCGCTTCGTCTATGCCGCCGATTTGGGGCTCGATCAAGTGCTGAGCTATCGACTCGATGCGGCCACGTCGAAGCTGACTCCGAATCAACCGCCGTTCGCGAAGTCGCCGGCCGGTGCGGGGCCTCGGCATCTGACGTTCCATCCGAACGGCAAGCACGTCTACGTCATCAATGAACTGGGCAACTCAGTCAGGTTGTTCGACCAAAATGCCGAAACCGGAGCACTCACCGAGAAGCAGACGATCTCGACCGTGCCGCAGGACTTCAGTGGCAAGAGTTATTGTGCCGACGTGAAGATCACTCCTAACGGCCGCTTTCTGTATGGCACGAATCGGGGCCACGACAGCATTGCCGCGTATCGACTCGCTGACGACGGCCGGCTGACGCTGATCGGTATCACGCCAAGTCTCGGTCAAGGCCCGCAAAATCTGGCGATTCTTCCGGGCGGCGAACTGCTGCTCTGTGCCAACATGCCTGGCAACAATGTTGCAGTGTTTCGCATCGACTCGCAAAGCGGAGCGTTGAAGTCGGCCGGTGAGCCGGTCTCGCACAACAGTCCTTC
>JAYVQJ010000436.1:0-2087 GCA_043777235.1 Planctomycetia bacterium | reverse complement strand
CTGACACAGGTGAGATTGAGCGGTACGTGCTCAGCCAGACGGTTGAGGTGAAATCCAAGGACGTGAAACTTGTGGCCTCGATTTCCAAGAGCATCACCGACCTCATCAAAGAGGGGATCGAGATTCAGAGTTATCGGCCGGAGTACCTCTTCTCCGGTTTGGAACAACTCAAACTCGAACTGTTGGGCAACGCCACGAAGAACGCTTATGAGCGGGCGGCGACGTTGGCGGAAAATAGTCACGGCAAGGTCGGCGCGTTGAACTCGGCATCGCAAGGAGTCTTCCAGATCACGCCGATCGATTCCACCGATGTCTCCGACGGTGGCGAGTACAACACGACGACCATCGAAAAGAAGGTGAAAGCCGTCGTGACCTTGGAGTTTCATGTCGATAAGTAACGGCACCGGATCACCAACATCGCTCGCGTCGGCCCGCACAGCGGCGCGGAGAAGCAAGACTCGAACCTCTCTCCTCCTTTCGCGAGCGCATCGAGATTCGGAGTCTTGTGATGGCCGCCCTAACAGCCGACTCCGGGGATGCCGAAGTCGTCCGCCAGCATGAAATGATGTTCGGCCGTGTCGGCTTCGAGTCCTCGGCGGAAACGAACGGCGACTGCGCAAGCGCGACAACCACAACGCAGAAACTCAACCAGCAAGAGCGAACAGTCATGGCGGATTCCTGACGAAAATGGGCGAGTGGATCAGCCGTCCACAAAACAGCTCGATGCGAGCCAAAGTTATCAACGTTGATTCAACCCCGCACCCTTCCGTTGCTCCAACCTCAGGGTCGGCCAATTTGTTATGTTAGGCAAACTGTAGCCCAACCCCTTGTGGGTCGAAGGACTCAATGATTCTGCCGAATTGCCACGAAATAAAAATCCTCCGAGCCACAAGGGTCGGACTACAGATTTCGCAGATTCACAAATGAGCCAGCCGTTCGTCCAACGTGGATGACATTGGCCACGAGCCGTTCAGCCGAGGCCGCTTGGAACTGCACTCGTCGTCGGATCTTCCGAGTCAGGCAGCCTGATCGCGAACCACAGTAACCCGCCGAGTCCCGTGATCACACAGGCCACAGTGATCGCGCCAGCCCAGCCCATCGTTTCGGAGAGGGCGATGTAGGGCGTGAGCACCGGTGAGATGAAGCCGCCCACATTGCCGCCGGTATTCATGAACGCTCCGGAGAAGCCGCGTGCCTTGCCACCGATGTCGGTCGCGGTCGTCCAGAAAACACCTTCGCACATGCCCAATGCACCCATCGAGATCGCCAGGCAAATGGCGACACTCCACTGGTCTGTCTTGTTTACAGCGAGCAACGCGAAGATCGCAGCCAGTCCCATGCCTGTCATTACGATACTGCGACGTCCGCGCGTCTTGCCCAGAAGTTTGCAGGCGATGCCAGTGCAGAAGCCACCAAATGCCATGCCGGCTCCCATCGCCAGAAAAATGTAGAACGACGCGCGGCGCGATTCGGCATCGGGCACCTTCAGCACTTGTTTGAAGTAGTACTCCATCCAATAGAAGAAGAGGTATTGGAAGTACCCGTAGGCCGCGTAGCTGAACGTCAACAGCCAGAGATTGCGGTCCCTCAGAAGCAACCACTTCGCACGCGAATCGGACTCGGCGGTTGCCGACAAGTCCTCTTGCCGCGGCACCGGCAGCAGCGGCGATGCGAACAATTTCCAGATCACGCCGCAGCCCAGCAACGCAGTTCCGCTCACGACAAATGCCCACGGCCAATGCAGTTGATCTATCAGCCAGCCGAAGATCGGATAACTGAAAGCGATGCCGATCAAGGCCCCGGCCGTGCGCAAGCCATTCACCGTGGCTCGATGGTGGTCAGTCATCAAATCAGACGCGACGTGAGCGGCTCCCGGATGTAGAGGCGAGTTGCAAGCACCCGCTAAGCCGCGAAGTACCAGCAAGCCAATCCACAAACTCAGCGGAGTGTTGGTGAACCAGTCCAGTGTCCCGGTCAGCACAACGAATGTGCCAAACGACAGTCCGAACAACGCCATCATTCGTCCCGAACCGAAGCGGTCGATCAACCATCCGGCCGGCATCATGCCCAGCGTGTAGACGATCAAG
>JAYVQJ010000435.1:0-2088 GCA_043777235.1 Planctomycetia bacterium | reverse complement strand
ACGCGCTCAACAGCGGCATCTTTTTCCGCGGACAGCCCGGCAAAGAGGGCGCGTATCCTGGCTACGAATTCCAAATTCAGAACGGCATCAAGAACGGCGACCGCGCTCAGCCCGCCGATTTCGGCACTGGTGCCATCTTCCGCCGGCAAGCCGCGAGGTTCGTCGTCTCGAACGATCGCGAGTGGACCACGCTGACGCTCGTCGCCAGCGGCCCGACGTTCGCCACTTGGGTCAACGGGATTCCGGTCACCGTCTGGACCGACGAACGCAAACCACACGCCAGCGGCAATGCTCGCGAAGGACTGCGTCTCGAAGGCGGACACCTCAGCCTGCAAGGCCACGACCCCACGACGAACCTCGACTTCAAAAACATCCGCGCCGTCGAGTTGCCATAACGTTCGCGACGTCAATTCACTGCCTGTGTGGTCTTGAGTCGCGAGTTATCCAGATCCAGCCGATACATGATCTGATTGTAGTCGTAGCGCGGCGTTTGATCGGAGTTGCCGGAGAACGTGTGCGTGTAGGTTCCCTCGAAGAACAGGAACCGGCCGGCCGAGAAATACGGATGCTGCTTCGGGTTGTAGAAGCTGTATTTGTCGTGCGTGATGACCTTCGTCGCCTTTCGCCACGGACCTTCGGGAGCGTCCGCCTCCGAATACCAAATCTCGCCGAGCAGCGATGAGCCGTAGTGCTGAGTGAAGACGCTGACCCAGCGGCGACGATGTTCGTTCCACGTCACCGAACCGGCATGAGCGATGACCGGCTTGCCGCTGTCGGCATCTTGCAACTTGAGCCACGCTTCGTCCGGTCTGAGTTGTCCGCTCTTGAGTAGCTTCTCTTGCAACGTCCAACGGATAGGAGCGGTGTCTCGCTTCCAACCCCAGACGACTTTGCCTGCCGAATCACGTTCGACCTGCGGGGACTTCTCGCGACTGCCGGGAACGAGACACGAAAATCCTTCGTACTGGCTGAGGTCGCGAAACGCTTCAACCGTGGCGTGGACACGCATCACAGCGGCGGCCTCGGTGAAGTAGACGTACTCGACACCATCGATCTTGTGCAGGATCGGATGCCCGTCGGGATACAGCGGCACGTCTTTGTCGAACTTGTCCCGTTGCACGAACTCGTGTCGCTCGTCGTCGAATTCGGCGATGCCTCGCTCGTACACGTCCAGCAAGTTGCGAACTTTGACGTAGCCGCAAAACATCCGTTCGCGTCCATCGGCGTCGCGCAGCACAGTCAGGCCACCGATCCACGTCGGGCCGTCACCCGGCATCTTGCACATCGCCTTCGCGAAGCCGTCGTCACCGACGAAGTATTCGAGATTCACACCGACCGCCGGGTCGAGCCCGCCGTCGCTCGGCAATCGTGACGTCGCGCCGGGAACGTGATATAGGCCGAGCGGATACTTCGGTCGATTGGTGTCACCCCAGAACCAGTGCAAGTTGCCGCGATAGATCGCCGTGACGACGCTGTCTGAACCGGAGACTTGTGCATTCAACAACGGCTGTGCGATCGGTGGCTTTTCGCCGAGTAAAAGACTGTCGGCGTAGATGCCCGCGCCGGTGACGCGATACAGCCGCTCGGCAATGTTGAGCCGCTTGATCTTCAACGTCGTCTCACGGCCGGGTTCGACTTTGATCTGCTGGCCGCGATATCCAAAACCATCTTTTGGAAATTCGTAGCCGTGACTGCTGACGTGAAAGAACGCCGTTTGGCCAAATAACTCCGGCTCGCGAATCGCCGCGACACCCGCCGAGTCCGTGACGAACCGTTGATTCGTCACCGTCTTTAATTCGACCAGCGGCACACCTCGCCCGGTTTGCTCGTCCTGGACACGGATCGCGAAGACGTCGTCGGTGGCCAATGCCGATTGCGAAAGCATGGCCAATCCCATCATCAGCCCCAAGGCTTGTCCGTTAAGCCGCATCAACTGCTCCTTTGAATTTCGTCGCTCGGATTTTTAGCTGGAAGTGAAGCAATTCGCATTGGCAAGAAATTGGGACACGGAGAACACGGAAGACACGGCGAAGACGATATAGTGAAAGCGAAGAGGTCATCCTTGGGGAATGCAGAGACTTGTTCAAG
>JAYVQJ010000434.1:0-8029 GCA_043777235.1 Planctomycetia bacterium | reverse complement strand
GGCTAGCGCCCTGCGGCTGATGAATGCGTTCCAACACGAATGGCGGAGAGCCAAAAACTCACGAGCGCTGAATCGCAGTTCGAGAATCCAGACTTGTGTTCCATCGAGACCTTAACGCTCTTGAATGGAGGGCTCCGTCAAGCCGAAGCACTCCAAATTACCGCTGCAACCGACCCAAAATCGCTTGCTCGAGATTCGCATCGCGGCCGAGCGGATACCAACCGGACGGGCTGCTTTGTCCGACAACGACGGTCAGGTTGCGCTCCAGTGGGCTGTTCTTGCGGAACGTGGAAGCTCCGGTTGAGCTCTCGGCGATGCCCTTCAGGTCTTCGTGTTCTTTGTACGCTTCGACGCCGACGAGGTAGCCACCTTCAACGGGCGTGAGATCCAGCTTCACTTTACGACGAATGGATTGCAGCGTGCTTTCCATTCGGTTGGAGAGGCCGACCGAATCGGCATGCCACGCCTCCAGCACGTTTGAGCCGACGCGATAGTCCGTCTCGATCACGCCGTCCATCCGGTTCTCGCGAGAGATCGGAAAATGAAAGTCGTGTAACGTATCGACCGCTCGTTCCCACGCGGCGTATTGCGAGTTCGCCGGGACAAACACGGGGTTCGACACGATCATCGGCCGCGATGACGCGCAGCCGGACAACAGCGCCAGAACCAGCAACGACAACCAACCATGAAATCGAGAATGCGACATGCGTGAGCCCGCGCGGACGACGTTTTCGCGTGAGGAGGGGATTCGTGAACGTGAGCAAATCGAAGGGAGCGGGAATGTCTCAGTAATCCCAAAATGGGTAAAGCTGAGTTTTCGCGGCTCGTCGGCCCCTGAATGGCACCGAATCTCAGGCAATGCCGAACCGCTGGACGCCGGCGGCGACGGTGGTTCGGATGCGGATCTCTTGGCCGGGACCGTTCCAGTCAAAGAGGACCAGGTCCGCTCGCGAGCCGCGGGCCAGCCGATGTTCTTCGACCTTCAAGGCGCGTGCCGTATTCCGGCTGGCCATGTTCCAGGCATCGTGCAGCGACAGGCCGGCCGCCTGAATGGCGTAAGAGATGCAAGCGTCGGTCAATTGAGCTGATCCCGCGAGATACTGCGGGTTCGCCGCCACAACGATCTTTCCTTCCGGCAGGATTTCGACCTCGCCGGATTCGATCTGATAGCGTCCCGGAGGACAGCCCGCCAAGCCTGCGGAGTCACAAGTGATGATTGTGTGAAGCGTCGATTTCGCTCGCACGACCGAGCGGATCACGCTGGCCGGCAAGTGGTGGCCGTCGGTGATGAGGCATGCCACCAGACGCGCATCGGCCAACTGCTCCCAAATGTAATTCGGGTGCCGGCGGATCATCCCGTGTGCTCCGTTACCGAGATGCGTGCTCATCGTTGCTCCGGCGTCGATCGCGGCAGTGACTTGTTCGGGAGTCGCACCGGTATGTCCAATCGAAATCGTCACGCCTGTGGTGACCGCTTGGCGAATGAACTCGACGGCGTTGCCGGTTTCCGGCGCGAGTGTCACGAGTCGGATGCGATTGCCGGAGATGTCTTGCAAGCGGCGAAACTCGTCCCAGTCGGCGGGTCGCACTTGAGACAGCGGATGCGCGCCGCGCGGTCCGTCTTCCGGCGAGATGCTTGGTCCTTCGAGATGAATGCCGGGGACCATCTTGTTCGCCCACTCGGCGGACTCGCACGCTTGCCGGATGGCTTTGACGCCGGCAGCGAGAGCATCGAAGCTGGCGGTGATCAGCGTGGGACACATCCGCGTGATACCGAATGCGAAGTGTGCTTCCAAAACGGTCAGAACTTGTTCGGCGGTCAGTTTCGGATCGCAGAACCAGACACCCTTGTGACCGTTGATCTGCAAGTCGAACAAACCGGGCGCGATCCAGGGCCAAGCCGCGGCGTCACCTTCGGGCCATGCGGGGTCAACGCGGGCAATCCGTTCCCCTTCGATCGTCACACAGATCGGCTCACCGTTCACATAGCTGCGTCCGCGAAGTTGCATGACGTGGGGCTCCTTGGGATTCGGTTTTGACGAAATCCTCTCCGCGTTTTGGACAGGGTGAGGAACGTGACCTACGTTTGGACGGCCACGGTGGACTACGGTGTGCCGATTGTGTTTCTTAGAGGAATTGTGCGGAATGAACTGGGATCGTCATACCCTTTGGAACGCCGGGTGGCCAGCGTTGAGCGCCGGAGCTGCAGGTGTTGTCATTTCGGCGATCGTCTCACCGGGCTTGCTGATCCCGGCATGTGTCGCGGTGTCGGCGATGGCGGGCAGTTTGCTGACGGCGGCTTGGGTCCATCGCGGACAGCAAGAGGCGAAAGCTCGGCTGCGGCATCCCGAACTTTCGGGCACTCACAATCCAGGTGGCATTTTTGGCGAGGTCACTCAAGCAGCGGTCGTCTTGTTGCGACAATACGAATCCGAGCTGCAACGATTAAGCACGTCGAAAGGCGAACTCGAAATCTCCGGCAAGCTGCAAAAGAAACAAGCTCGACGTTTGGATGCGGCGTTGCGAGCGATTGATCAACCGGTCGTGTTGTGCGACACGCGCGATCATGTGCTGTTTGTGAATTCGGCGGCGAAGCAGTTGGGACTCGTCGCGGATGATCCTCTCACGCCATCGGGAACGTTCGGTGACTTGTCAAAACTCATCGCGTTTCAGCAACTCGTCCACGACACCCGAACGCGAGCGATCGCGGCACCGCGTCGGACGGCCGAGTTGAATTTCACCGTCAATCATCAGTCGATTCCGTTCCGAACCACTGTGACGGCGCTGTTCGATGATCAAAACGAACTGCTTGGAACGCTGGCGGTGCTCACGGATGTCCGCGACGAAAAGTCCGCCAAGACGCGGCACGCCGAGTTCGTGTCCTCGGTCGCTCATGAATTCAAGACGCCGATGGCCAGCATCCGAGCGTTTCTGGAATTGCTCATCGACGAAGACGTCACCGAACCGGGCGAGCAAAAAGAATTGTTCGAGAAGATGGACTATCAAGTCGATCGACTGAATCGTCTGGTCAGCAACCTGTTGAACTTGGCACGCATCGAAACCGGTGCGGTCAAAACGTCTCGCGAAGATTGCGATCTGAACGACGTTATTCTGCGTGCCGCTGAGGTCGTCCGGCCACTCGCCAACGAACGCCAGCAGCAGTTCGTCGCCGACCTCAGCCAACTCTATTTGCCGGTGCATGTTGATCGCGATTTGCTGGGGCAGGCGATCATCAATCTGCTCTCGAACGCCGTGAAGTACACGCCGGAGAACGGCCGCATCACGCTCCGCAGTCACATGCAAGAGCTGGAAGCAGTCATCACGGTCGAGGACACCGGCTACGGCATTCCCCCCGATTCGCTGCCGAAAATCTTCGACCGCTTTTATCGAGTTCCCGAACATCAGCATGCCGCCAAAGGGACGGGCTTGGGCTTGGCCTTCGTGCAGTCCATCGCCGAGGACCTGCACAACGGACACATCGATGTCGAATCGACCGTCGGTGTCGGCTCGAAGTTTTCGATCCGAATCCCGTTGGGGCATCAAGACACAAAACGTTCCAAGAAATCCGAAGCCAAGCCGGAGGCGGTACTCGCCAATGCTTGAGGTTCCAGTCTCCTTTTGAGTTGAAAATCCATGAGCTACCACATTCATGTCTGTGACGACGAACCACACATCGTGCTGGCGGTCTCGCTCAAGTTCACGAAGTCTGGCTTCCGTGTGACCAGCGACAACAACGGTGAATCGGCGTGGGAATCGATCCTCCGCGATCCTCCGCAGTTGGTCGTGACCGACTTGCAGATGCCTCGGATGGATGGATTGGAACTCATCAAGCGCATGCGGTCGGATCCGAACTTGAAAGACATTCCGGTCATCTTGTTGACCGCGAAAGGATTCGAATTGGACGAAGACGAACTGCACAGCGAATACAGGATTCAGCAGGTTCTGTCCAAGCCATTCTCGCCGCGTGAATTGGTCACGATCGCCAACTCGTTGTTGGAAGCAGCTCTCGCCCACTGAAGCAATTTCTGTTCGCGAAAAGGTTCATCCCCAGAACCTCATGAGTGAGTCATGTCGGATTTCCTCTCCGAAAACTCGATCCCTCGATCTCTGCTGATTCTCGGTGGAATCGCGATCGGTTCGTCGGCACTGGCGGTGTTGCATCCCTGGATCGCGGGCTGCGCGGCGTTCTTGCTGATGACGATCGTTGTCGGCATCGTCGCACTCAAAGGGGATCGGCGAACCACCGCTTTGATCGTCGGTGTTGCCGCGGCGCTGAGTTCCGGTGTTTGTTGGTACGCCGGCAGCAGCATCTCGGTGGCTGTTGTGTTGCTCGTCAGCTTGCTGGGCACGGTGACGTTGGGCATCGTCAGTACGATCGTTTGCAAAACCAGCCGCCAGCGGCAAGAGAAGATCAGCGAACTAGAGACTCAGCAATCCGAACTGGTTCGCAAGGTCTACGACTACGAGCGCGGCAGCAGTTTGTCGGGTGAGATTCCTGTTTTCGGAATGAACTCGTTGTCGGACTCGTCGCGCAAGACGGCCGATCAAGGGAGTGCCCCGTTCGATCAATTGCCGTCTCAATTCGTCGAGTCAACATCGACGCCCGTCATCGACCCGGATGTGTTTGACTTCGCGATGCTGCTCCTTTCGATGCAACAGATCGGGCATCGCTTGTCATCGGAACTGGAATTAGATTCGCTCGTCGCGGCCATTCTCGGCACGACGAAAGACGTGCTCCGCTGCGAACACGCGGAACTGCATCTGTGGAATGCGCGCGACGGCCGATTTACCAATGCGGTCTCGCCGGAAGGCGTCCCGACATTGAATTCAGTGAAGTCGGTGCTCTCGCAGTCCGTCCCGCCGCCAGCTTCGTTCGAGTGGGTCTTGAAGCAGCGCCGCATCTTGATTCGCCGCGACGTTCAGGCCGGTAAAGTCGAGGGTGCCGATTTCTCAAACGAACCGCTTCCCGCGGCCATCGCACCGCTGTCGGTCGGTGATGATTTGGTGGGGCTGCTGGTCGTGGATGGCTCCGAGGACGAAGGCCCGACCTTCATCCGCATGTTGCACATCCTCGCCAATCACTGTGCGTTGAGCCTCAAGAATTCGCAGTTGTTTCGCACGATTCAAGAGATGGCTCGGCGAGACGGACTGACCGGCTTGCTCAATCACGCGCCGTTTCTCGATGAACTGGAACGCTTGGTGGAAGAGTCGACGGCACACGCTCGACCGTTGACACTCGTCATGAGTGACCTCGATCACTTCAAAGATTTCAATGACGACTACGGCCATCAAGCGGGCGACAAAGTCTTGCAAGAGGTCGGACGCTGGTGGCGAGCCATCATGCCCGACCACGCAATTCTGGGACGTTACGGTGGCGAGGAATTCATCTGCGTCCTGCCCGGCGAGACATTGAGCCGCGGCATCGAATTGGCCGAGATGATGCGTGCCTCGCTGGCCGAGAATCCCGTGAGCCACAACGGCATCCAACTGCATGTCACCGCCAGTTTCGGCGTTGCGGAACTGGGTCAACCGGCGACGAATGCCACGCGGCTCATTCGCCTGGCCGACAAAGCTCTGTACCGAGCGAAAGACGACGGCCGCAATCGCGTCGAAGCTCACGACCCGCATCGGCCGGACATCGCGCGTATGGAAGAAACCGCAGCGTTCACACTTCGTTGAGCATCTCGAGGAACCGTTTCACATGGCCATCAACACGGAGACCTTCGGCCGAGTTCTCGTCGCTCACACTCCCGAAGAACTCAACGAAGAGTCCGCTCGCGAGCTGATGAACGCCCTCGAGACACCAGTCTCGCAAGGGACCGTCTGCGTCGTCGCTCAAATGGACCGCACCGAATCGCTCGACAGCGCCGGCTTGACCGCGCTGCTCGATCTGCGCGACGAACTGCGGCAGCACGGCGGAAACCTCAAGGTATGCAGTCTCACCGAGACCGGCCAAAAAATCTTCGAGCTGACGCGGCTTGACGACCACCTCGACACGTTCGATTCGGTGATCGATGCCGTCGCCAGTTTTCTTAGCGCCGGCTAAGTAGACCCGCTGAGAAAGTAGACCAGTCACTCCGTGACTGGAATCTTCGAGTCACGGAGTGACTCGCCTACTTTTCTCTGCGGTTCTACTTAACATCCGCCGATGAAATGGCTCAACTCGAAATGGTCGCAACGCTGGAGTGGCGTGATTCTGTTGGTCTATCTGACCGCGCTGATCACTGGCACGCATCTGCCGCATCCCGAAGCCCTGATTCCGATCGAAAGCAACGACAAGTACCTGCACTTCGGCGCGTACTTCGGGTTGGCCTTCTTGATGGCGACTCGATTGCAAACGCTACGCCCCGTGACTCGATTCGCCACGCTGGTCATTTGGAGCCTCGTAGCACTGACTGGCATCGTGGATGAACTGACTCAAATGTTGCCCGGCATCAACCGCCACTGTGAATTCCTCGACTGGGTCGCCGACGTCACGGGAGCCGCTTGCGGCCTGACGGCGTGGCACTTGCTGCGTCGTTGGTGGAACAAGCGCCGAACCGAAGACCAATCCTAATTCCGCCCAATCGCCTCACCGCAAAGTTGGGTGGGACCAGCGCAGCGCCGGCCCACCGCCGCTGCGAGCTTCTCCCACACGACATTCGGAAACCCCGTCCCGCACCTGCCAAGCGGTCCCAGCCGAGAGTCCTCTTGGTCGATTCTCAGGAGCGTTGCTAGATTCCCGCCCCTTTCCGACCGTCCTGTCGGCCCATGTGAGCTGCACGCAGTGACGGAGCCTCTGATTGTCAGGACCAATCATGTCCCGCTGGATGTCTCCCGCTTTGGCAGTGCTGACGGTTGTTCTCGCCTGCGCTGGTTTCGTAGCCGTTCGCGGCGGCTTGATTCCATTGGAGTTTGGCGGGACATCCACGGGAACAATCATCGATGCGGAGTCCGCCGCGCGGGAACCGGACCAACTTCTCGAGTTTCAAGCGGACGATACTCCGTTGTTGGATGATGGTGTGTCTCGCGAGCCGCTTGCGAACGACGTTGAACCAGTGACGTTGGACGAGCCGCTTGGTCAGCGAGATTCCGTGCGACGTGCCGTGCGTCATTCCAAGCCGGACGACTTGTTGGACGGCGCTGAAGACGCCGATGACGAGCCATTGCTCCAACGCTCAGCGGTTCGAGAACCTGCAACGTCAGATTCCCCACGGCTGCGGCTTGTCTCTGAAACGCAAACGGTTGAGACGCCGGAAAAGACGCAATCTTCAAACGCCGAGCGTCCCGAGACGGAATCAGAAACCAACGCCGAACCAGCGGTTCGCATCGCCAAACGTTCGAAAGAGCAAGAGGCCACGTTCGACTTCACCGCGATCGATCGGCAGATCAAGGCTGGCCAAGTGGTCGAAGCTCACAAAGCGCTGTCGAAGCTGTATTGGCAGCAACCCGATTTGCGATCGAGCGTTCAGGAACGGATCGACCTCACCGCCAAGGCGATCTATTTCTCGCCGCAACCACAAGTTCAAGAGCCGTATGTCGTGCAAGCGGGAGATCAGCTTCGCAAGATCGCCAGCAAGCATCACGTTTCCTGGCAGTACCTCTCGCGGCTCAACCGCATCGATCCAAAGCGACTGCGCGAAGGCCAAAAATTGAAGGTCATCGACGGCCCGTTTGGAGCTGTCGTCACGCTCAGCGACTTTGAACTGACGTTGCATCACAACGGGCAATACGTCCGCAGCTATCCGTGTTGTATTGGCAAAAGCAATTCGACGCCGACTGGCAAATTCAAGGTGCTCAACAAAGTCACCAGTCCGCAGTACACCGACCCCGATGGCAAAGTCTTTTCCGGGAGCGATCCCAAGAATCCACTCGGCAGTCACTGGATCGACCTGGGAGACAGCTACGGCATCCACGGAACGATCGAGCCTGATTCGATCGGCAAAGCCGAGTCTCGCGGCTGTATTCGGCTGCTCAATGCCGACGTCAGCGAAGTCTACGACCTGCTAGAGTCGGGATCTGAAGTCGTGATCCGCCGCTAAGGATCGGG
>JAYVQJ010000433.1:0-8037 GCA_043777235.1 Planctomycetia bacterium | reverse complement strand
CTCGAAACCCATTAGCTTCACCCGTCTTCGGTGACTACCGCGGCATTCCGCCGCTGTTGATTCAGGTCGGCGAACACGAAATGCTCCGCGACGACAGTGTGCGGGTGGCGAAGAAGGCTCTTGCGAACGGGATCGCCGTGAAACTCGAAGTCTGGCCGGGGATGGTCCATGTGTTCCAAATTCGAGGGCTTCCGGAATCCCGCGAGGCCATCGAGCACATCGCCGACTTCATGCGCTCGCGCCTGCCTAAGTCGCGCTAACGAATCTGCACCGCGATACGGCGCGGCTGCCAGCCGAGGACCATTGCCGATGGAACTCTATGACGAATTCACGGCACGAGTGGCACGGCTGGCTAGTTTGTAAATCTGCGAAGTCTGTAGCCCGACCCCTTGTGGGTCGGAGGATTATGATTTGATGACGATTCCGCAGAAACTTTGAATCCTCCGACCCACAAGGGGTCGGGCTACAGTTTGCCTAACGCGACAAATTCGCCAGCCCTGGATGATTCCTTGGCCAAGACAAGCACGACGCGCAAGCGAGTGGTTCGAAAGAAGATCACTCGCTTGCGCGTCGTGCTGGTGGGAAACAGGCTGCCAGCGAATTCACCCGAATCATGAATAAGCCGGGCCAGTCGTCTTCAAGGAATCGCACGACCTCACTTCGGACCCGCGATTTAGCACGCAGATGTGCATCAGGACGTGACTGATTTTTTTGTCGGTCGAGGACTGACAGGTGTCTTCGGATGACCGTCTCGGTTGCGAGCTCATGTCGTGAGAATGATGCGGCAAAACGCGAGTCGTTAAGCCCTTCTCGCCGGCCCATCGCAGTCACAGGAGACATTCCTGTGGCTAGTTGACAATCGCAAGAACCGTTCGGCATCGCGTCTAAGCCTTTGACGAGTTTCGTCGCCAGCCGTAGATTCCACCCGCTTTTCCTGACGTGGCTCCGTTCGGGAATGGAGATTGACCGAGCGGCAAAGCCTCCCACCTCGAACCAGACGTTGTTGCCTCGGCAGGCCCCGCCGGGAACACGAACATGATTATGTCCGCACCCAAAGTGCTCGGCGAACTGATTCCTTGCGGCGGCGGAGACCCGGTCCCGTTGCTCAAGTCGAAGCTGTTGATCGGCCGGCGTTCGCACTGCGACATTCAATTGGATTTCCCCAACGTCTCGTCGCATCACTGCGAATTGGAGCTCGTCAACGGCTTTTGGCGAATTCAAGACTTGGGCAGCAGCAACGGCATCAAGATCAACGGCGAGCGGCTGGAATCCAAATGGCTGATGCCGTCCGACGTGCTGACGATCGCGAAGCATCGGTACGAGGTACATTACATTCCGCCCGATGGGCAGCGACCTCCCGAAGACCACGAAGACATCTTTTCTCGCAGCTTGATGGAGAAGGCGGGATTGGAGCGCAGTCGCGAGTTGCCTCGTCGCCCGTCGCCGCCACCCGCTCCGCAAAAAGAGGCACCCGCGCCGAAGCGAACGGCCGCCGAGGACGATGAGGCGATGAAGTGGCTGTCTGAGCTATAGTCTCGCCGTGGGGCACGTTTTCGACGTGCCCATTTCCTCCGGGCAAGTTGTCAGCTTGCCTCACGACGAAGCAGGCCAGACATGCGAAACAAACGCAAAGTTCGCGTCGACTTTCGCAAGAATCGCGAGAAGACCACGCGACTGGGAAACATTGCTCGGCAGATGGGTGATGGCGAGGCGTCTGAGAAAGCTCAGGATCGGCTCGCCGGTGGCGAGCGACTCTCCGGCAAGGGACGACTCAGTCGCCGTCGCACGATCATCGCGTCCGAAGGCAACAACGCCGGCAGCGACGGCCCGCAGCGAGATATCGACGTCTCGAAATGTCTGACCGGCCGAGTGCTCAGTTCCGCTGGCCTGCATACCGTCGTGAGATGCGCGGACGGACGCCGCTTTGAATGCTCGATCCGCAAAGTCTTGCGGGCGATGTCTCGCGATGAACGCAGCATCGTCGTCACCGGCGACGAAGTTCTGTTTCAAGAGACGAACCTCGGCAAGGGTGTGATCGAGCGAGTCAACCCGCGACGCGGAGTTCTCGCGCGCGGTAGTCAACGTCACGAGCACATCATCGTCTCGAACATCGATCAAATCGTCGTCGTCGTTTCGGCCGGCGAGCCGACGCTCAAACCACATTTGGTCGATCGCTTTCTGGTCAGTGCCGCGAAAGGTGACGTCGGCGCGGTCATCTGCATCAACAAGATCGACCTGATTGATCCCGCGGACTTGCAAACGCTGTGCGGCATTTATGGCCAACTGGGCAACGAGGTGATCCTCGTCAGTGCCGAGCGCCGATTGGGACTCGATCGCTTGCGAGCCGTCTTGCGAAATCGGCAATCCGTCATCGCCGGACAAAGCGGTGTCGGCAAGTCCTCGCTGCTCAACTCAATTCAGCCGGGGCTGAGCTTGCGGATCGGTGAAGTCAGCGATTGGACGAAGAAAGGCAAGCACACGACTCGCAACGCCGATCTGTTCGAACTCAACTTCGGCGGCTGGGTCGTCGATACGCCGGGCATTCGCCAAATGGAACTGTGGGACGTACTCCCCGAAGAGCTGGAAGGCTTCTTCGTCGAGTTTCGGCCGTTCGTCCGCTTCTGCAAGTTTCCCAATTGCAGTCACGTCCACGAGACGGGTTGCGGTGTGCGAGCCGCCGCCACTCGCGGCCTGATCTCGACGATGCGTTTCGAGAGTTACTGCAAACTCGTGCTCGGCGACGGCGATTAGAGTGCCGCTCAACTCAGCAACGGCGCGATCACTTTGGCGTCGTACACGTCAGTCAATCGCTCGTCGCGGCCGTGGACGTTGTAGGTGACTCGTTTGTGGTCCAAGCCGAGTTGATGCAGGATCGTCGCGTGCAGGTCGGCGACCATCGTACGGTTCTCAACAGCGTGATAGCCAAGCTCGTCGGTCGCGCCGTAGGCTTGGCCTCCCTTGATGCCGCCGCCGGCGAGCCACATTGAAAAACCTTGCTTGTGATGATCGCGGCCGTCGCCCGATTGGCTGACCGGAGTGCGGCCGAACTCACCGCCCCAAACGAGCAGCGTGCTGTCGAGCAATCCGCGCTGCTTGAGGTCTTTGAGCAACGCAGCCGTCGGAAGATCGGTGCGGTCGCAACAGTTCTTGGTCGTCTCGGCGTTCTTGGCGTGCGTGTCCCAGATTTGACCTTCGATGAAAATCTGGATGTAACGAACTCCCCGTTCGACCAACCGTCGAGCAATCAAGCAACGTCGGCCGTAGCTGTCGGTTGGTTGCTTGCCGATGCCGTAGGCAGCTTGCGTCTCCGCTGTCTCTTGAGTCAGATCGAGCGCCTCGCCCGCGTGAAGTTGCATCCGCGCGGCCATCTCGTAACTGGCGATGCGAGCCTCCAAATCCGGTGCGATGCGCGTGTGATTCGCAAGATGCTCGTCGTTGAGTTTTGCAAGCAGTTCGCGTCGCAATCGCTGCGTGTTGTCCGAGACGGGACTCGGCGGTTGCAGATACAGAATCGGAGTCCCCGTGTGTCGGAAGTGGACTCCTTGATAACGAGGCGGCAGAAAACCGCTCGACCAATTGCGAGTCCCGTCGGTCGGCAAGCTGTTGTCCGTTCGCAGCACGACATAAGCCGGCAAGTTCTGATTCTCGCTGCCGAGTGCATAGCTGACCCAAGCTCCGATCGTCGGCCGGCCAGTCACGATGCGGCCGGTGTGGATTTGCCAGAGTGCCTGCTCGTGGTTGTTGTGCTCAGCGTGCATCGAACGGACGACGGCAATATCGTCGGCACAGCTCGCCGTGTGCGGCAGCAACTCGGAGTACTCGACCCCGCATTCGCCATACGGCCGAAACTTGAACGGCGATCCAAGCAAATTGCCGTGCGCCGAGATCTTCACCAGATCGGTGAAGTACTTCGGCATCGGTTTGCCGTCCTGCCGGTTCAATTCCGGTTTTGGATCGAGCAGGTCCATGTGACTAGGACCACCATGTTGAAAGAGCTGAATCACGGCCTTCGCTCGCGGCGGAAAATGAAAGCCGCTGGTTGCTTCCGTCGCACCCTCGGCTCGCGCCGCCTCTTCGCACAACATTCCACCAAGGGCGATCCCCGCGAATCCGGCAGCTCCGCGAGTGAAGAGATCACGGCGTGAGATGACGTCGGAAAACGAAATTGAATGACCAGTCATTTTCATTTTGAACCTCGGCACTTAGCCAACTCGCCAGTCTTCGAGAGTGAGTCCGGTAACGCGTGAGAACTCGCGAACGTTGTTCGTCACCAAGACAAGGCCACGAGATAATGCGTGACCGGCAAGGAGCAGATCGTATGGCCCGATGACCATGCCGAGCGTTTCCAATTCAGCACGTACCTGAGCGGCGCGATCGGCCGCGAACGGATCAAAAGCGAGTTCGTGAATGCTCATCACGAAGCGCTGAATCTTCGCCACCTCTCCGGCGGGGTCGGCGGAGCGTTTGGCTCCCGTCAGCAGTTCGTAGGTCGTCACCGTACTGATCGCACAGGCTTGCCGTGGCACCGCTGAAATTCGGGACAAGACCGGCTCACGTTTCCGCAGCACGTCAACGCAGGCATTTGTGTCGAGCAGATATTGCATGATGGTCTTAGTCGTCGAACTTCGGAGCCGGCGGCATTTGACCTTGATCGGGACGAACGAAGGTCGGATCGTCGATGTGGATCGCATCAAAAAAACCTGGCGGCCACTCGTCCGGTAAAACCGGCTCCAAGATCAACGAAGAACCCTGCCGGTGAACGGAAACTTGATTGCCGTCCAAATGAAACTCTTTCGGCAAACGAACGAGCTGGCAATCTCCTTCGGAAATGATGTCCGCAGTTGTCATCGTCTGTTCCTTCCGTCAATTCGTCATCGCCTGTCGTCGCCATCGGACCGGCCCGATGATACCAACCGCAACTTCATCGAGCGATTCGTTTCCGAGTCCAATCAATGGACGTAAACGAACTCGTTGCTGTTGAGCAGCACCAGCGAGACTTGTCGCCAAGCGGCCTTGAGGGCGGCTTCTTTTTCGGGGTCGGTGGCGGCCGGTTTGTTGGCGAGCTGTTCGCGCGACAGTTCCGACAGCGTGCGGACGATGTTGTCGGTTTCTTTCGCGGACGGCTCGCGAGCGAACAACAGTCGGAAGGCGAAGCGGATGCGGTCGTGATCGGTGGCGGCAGCCGACCAGACTCGTTCGGCGAGTCCACCGGCAGCGCGGTCAGCAGCGGGGCCGTGCAGCATCGCGAGGGCTTGCAGCGGGACGGTCGAGACCGGTCGCTCTGGACAGTTCACTTCCATCAGCGGTGTGTCGAAGAGTTCCAGCATCGTGAGATGCTGACTGCGACGGACGATTTGATAGATCGAACGGCGTCGGCCCGGCTCGTCGTCGGTGTCGATGACCGAGCCGTCTCCTTGAGCGGCGACGTTCGCCCACTTGCCGAACTGCGTCGGACTCAATCGCGCCGAGACAGACAGCAAACTGTCACGCACGACTTCGCCTTGATGACGTTTCGGCGACCACGCTCCGAGCAGCACGTTGTTCGGATCAGCGCTCGTCTTGGCGGGATCGGCATCGGCCGATTGCCGATACGCGGCGGAAGTGACGATCTGACGGTGAAGTTGCTTTTGCGACCAACGTAGACCGGTCACTCCGTGACCGGAATCCGAGTCACGGAGTGACTCGTCGACTTTGGCAAACTCGGTCGCCAGCCAATCGAGCAACTCTGGATGCGTCGGCTTCGCTCCGCTGCGGCCGAAGTTGGCGATCGTTGGGACGATGCCTCGGCCGAAGTGGCTTGCCCAGAGACGGTTGACATGAACTCGCGCGAGCAGCGGGTGATCGGGAGACGTCAGCCACTTGGCCAGCGCGAGTCGGCGGCCGGACGTTTTGTATGCGGGCTGCGGCGACAGACTGAATCCGGCGGGCGTGAGCACCTCAACAACACCGGCACTGACTTCGGCACCCGGCTTGTTGTAATCGCCGCGCCGCAGAATCTTCGAGGCGGCGGGCTTGTCATCGAGATCGATCAGGCCACGAATGCGCGTGATGGTTTTCTTCAGAGCTTGTTCGGCGGCGATCGCGGCTTTCAGCTTGGTACTGTCTTCACGGTACTCATCGAACTTGGCGGCGAGTTCGGTCTCGGCCAGCGAGACGTTCGCGACTCCGTGTTGTTCGACGAGTTGTTTTTGTTCGGCGTTCCGTTTGGCAGGTTCGACGATCAGCACGGCGATCAGCTTGTCGAGAGACGCGACATCAGCCTTCGGCTCACGACCTTCGGGCATCGAATTGGCGAGCATTCGGCGGCGATATCGCAGCGTCAGGTCGTTAAGCGATGCCGTGAGCGCAGCGATGCGGGCATCGGCCTGTTGGTTGTGAGCGTTGATGCGAGCCTCTTCGGCCTCGGTCGCCAGCGGGATGCTGCGCACTTCGGAAGGTTGCCAGCGAGCGGGGTCGAGTGCTCCGCCGAAGACCGCTTGCAGCGAGTAATAGTCGCGCTGCGAGATTGGGTCGAACTTGTGCGAATGACATCGAGCACAATGCACCGTCAGGCCCAGGAACGTCGTGCCGACAATCTGCATCGTGTCGGCGAGGACTTGATGCACCTCGTTAGGCTCAATGTAACCGGGATACGTTGGGTCGAGCGCCGTTCTCAGGAAGCCCGTTGCCGCGAGTTGCTCGGCGACTTCAGGCGTGAGTTCGTCGGCGCGACGCCAGTCGGTCAGTTCGTCGCCGGCAAGCTGATGCGTCACGAACTGATCGAACGGCAGATCGTTGTTGATTGCTCGAATGACCCAGTCGCGATACCGCCACGCCTCCGGCCGCAAGCGATCCGCCGCGAGGTATCCGTCCGAGTCCGCATACCCGGCGATGTCGAGCCACTGCCGCCCCCAACGTTCACCGAAACGGGGCGATGCCAGCAAGCGATCGACCAACCGTTCGTAAGTATCGGGGGAATCGTCGGCAAGGAAGTCGTCCAGTTCCTCGATCGTCGTCGGCAGGCCAAGCAAATCGAAAGTCACTCGTCGCAGCAGCACCGACTTCGAGGCTTCGGGATTGAAGGCCAGTCCCTTCTCAGCCAGCTTGGCGAGCAAGAACGCGTCGATCGGATTTGAAATCTGAGATTTGAGATTTGAGATTTCAAACTTCGGCACCGCTGATTTCTTCGGCGTCTGAAATGCCCAGAAGGCGCGATCTTCGTCCGAGACACGGCTGGCTTGCTCGGCCTCGTCGAGCGGAGCTTCCTTCTCCGCGACAGTCTTTGCTCCGCTGGCGACCCAGCGTCGCAGCAACGCTTTTTGTTTTTCGTCGAGCCGGCCTTCGTCCTTTGGCGGCATCTCGTCGGCCGCGATTTTTTGGATCAGCAAACTCTCTTCCGGTTTCCCTTCGACGAAACCGGCTCCACTGTCGCCTCCTTTGAGGATCAAAAACCTGCGCCGCAGATCGAGTCCCGCTTCGAGCTTCCCGTCGCCGTGACACTTGAGGCAGCGCGTTTCCAAAATCGGAGCGATGTCCGATTCAAACTTTGGAACCGACGAGTCTTCGGCAACGGCGTGGTGTGAAACGGCGAACCCGCAAAGCAACCCGCTGAGCAAAAAAAGCCACAAGCGCATCGTCATCGCCCCTTCCTCGCAAAACCGCGATCTGCATGGACATCAGTTTGGCCGGAGCCGCGTAGTAGCGGAAGCGCAAAGCAGAATTCGTCAGTCTTGATCTCCTTTTTGCGTCTCTTTGTGTTTCTTGTGGCAATCAAGTCAGAATGAACGCAGTGGTGCCGCAAAGAACTCAATGAAACGCAAAAAGGAGGCAACCATGAAAGATCGTGTGTTTCAGTTGTGTGACATCGTGCGGGAGACGAGTTTTGCGATTCACAAGTTCTTGGGGCCGGGGCATCTGGAGAAGGTTTATGAGAACGCTTTGGTGCATCGATTAAAAAAGGGTTCTTCAAGGAAGTTAGTGGGGAGTTTCTGTCGTCGTGGCGTTTACTGGAAGCAAGGATGATGATTTGTGGATGAACACACTTTCGGAGCATTACGG
>JAYVQJ010000432.1:0-8082 GCA_043777235.1 Planctomycetia bacterium | reverse complement strand
GCATCACACTCTCTAACCCAATCTGAATCGGCTCCCTCACCACGTCATGCTCCCTGCGTTGCGAATTACAATTCAACACAGAGAACCAATAGCATCAATACACTTAATGCGCAAACTACCCAAAACCCCTAAAGTGCGCGCTGGCCCTGGGATGGAATCGCACACACAAACTCTTGGTACTATGGCCGTGACGAACCTCACGAATACCGCATCCGCGTGGATTGGTATCTTGATTTCTTCGCCAATCCTATCGGATATCAAGAACTTCGTGACGCAGTAGGATACATCCCGCAGGGCGCGCTTAAACGCGATCTGAACCACCACGAAGCAATTGAATCGCTGATTGCAACACATCTCTCGCAAGCCAAGCCTCCCAAGAAGCGGCAAACCAAAGCGAAACGGGAGGAATGCACAACACTTCGCATCATCCGCGATACTGGGCTGGCACGCACCGTAAAGCGGTTGCACTCTTTTCGTTGTCAAGTGTGTGGGGAGCGAATTGAGTTGCCGAATGGAACCTTCTACGCCGAGGCACACCACATCCACCCACTTGGCACGCCACATAACGGACATGACGTAATCGAAAACATTCTTTGCGTGTGCCCGAACCATCATGCGCAACTCGACTATCTCGCGATTCGCCTAATTGCTAACAAACTTCGGACGCATCCGAATCACTCGATTGATGTCAATTCCATTGCTCACCATAACAAACGCTGCGATGCGGCTGGCTTGCCGAAGTGAAGGCAGAGGAAAAGGGCAGAGGAAAAGGTGTCAGGAACCGAATCGACGAATGTCATTGCTTAACACGCGGCTGATTTGTCGGCGCTGAGGCAACTTAGGAAATCACACTTTGCAATCGGTCTACATTGAAACAACGATTCCGAGCTACCTCACGGCTTGGCCAGCACGCAACTTGATTGCCGCAGCGCATCAAGCGATCACGTGCGAATGGTGGGCACTGCGGCGGGATTCTTTTCGGTTGTTCGTCTCGCAGTTGGTCATCACCGAGGCTTCGGCGGGCGATCCGGCCGCAGCCCAACTTCGGCTGGCGGCTTTGGAAGGAATTCCGCTGCTACCGTCCACAGAGTCCGTCGAATGGATTGCCAGCGAATTCGAACGTCTCGGTTTGATCCCAGCGAACGCTGCCGCCGATGCTTTTCATGTGGCGTTTGCCTCCGTTCACGCGGTCGATTACCTGCTGACCTGGAACTGTCGGCACATTGCCAATGCCGAACGTCTACCGGCCATAGAGGTCTTCCTCCGCGACAACGGCTTTTCGGTTCCCAATGTCTGTACTCCTGAGGAGTTAATGGGTGATGTCGATCCAACCAATGCCTGAACCTCCCGATCCGATTCTCGAAGAGCTGCACGCGACGAGACGCCAGTTGCTGAAGGAGCATGGCGGTGTCTCCGGTTTGGCCGCCTTCCTCCGGAATGAAGAGGCCAAGACCACTCGGACGATGGTCGAGTCGTCTGGTGATTCAAGGCCGAACAAGCCGCTCAATCCGACACCGACAAGCTCGGTGAAATAAGCTTTTCGGATTGGCCACATTGTGCTTGTCGGTGCAGCTTGGGAATGGCGCATCAATAACTGTCTCATTCTGGACGTGGAGCACGTTTTCAACGTGCTCGGCACGATGGAATCGTGCCCCACTTATTTCTGCGCCAGCCTTACCTTGCGTTTGTTTCTCCTGAAAAATTAGTCGCAGACTTTCAACGCGACATTGCGAGGTGGAATCATGAAAACAGTCACTCTTGAGGTTTGCTCGGCAGAAAAGACGATGTCTGACTTCGTCCAAACCTGGAAGTCCGGGAAACCCCAGCGAAAGGCCAGGATCGGTTTCACAACACCGGAGTTGCTTTGGAAGGTGCTCAATGCCAAACGCTGGGAGTTGCTCAAGGCGCTGTGCGGTGCTGGGCCGGTCTCCATTCGAGAAGCCGCGCGTAGGGTCAGTCGTGACGTGAAAGGAGTGCATGGCGATATCACCGCGCTGCTCTCTGCAGGACTCCTCAACCGCGTGGAAAGCGGAGCCATTGAATTCCCGTATGAGGCGGTCAAGATCGAGTTCATGTTGCAGGCCGCGTAGCTGATTGTTGAAAGCGTGGCCTCCTCCGCAACGTACATTCGCTTCTTGTTCGTCTCACGCATGTGGCTTAGGATCAATACCGTCAATCGGTCTTAACAAACACGCAGCCTCCTGCGACGTTGTGGATGTAACAAGTCCCAAATAGCAAGGAGGCTGCGATGAGTGTTAAGATCAAACCACTCTCGGTCTGAGTTGCTCTCAAGCGAGAAGTCGCTGGTCGTGGACGAGCCTATTCAGGCAATCAAGTCGGGAATGACTCGGCCGCCGTTGACCAGTGGCACCGGGCGGCCGAGCGGGTCGGGGTATTCTTTGTCGGCGTCGATGCCCAGCAGCGTGTGGATCGTGCGGAGCAGATCGGCAACGCTGATCGGATCGCTAATCGGATACGCGGCTTGCTTGTCAGTGGCTCCGATGATTTGGCCCGGCTTCACGCCGCCGCCGGCGAAGAGGATGCACTGGGCCATCGACCAGTGATCGCGGCCGGCTTGAGCGTTCACGCGCGGAGTACGGCCCATCTCGCCCATCATCACGACCAGCGTGCTGTCGAGCAGTCCGCGTTGTTCGAGATCGGTGATCAACGCGGCGAAGGCTTTGTCGGCGGGAGGAATCAGGTCGTTGACCAAGCTGGGGAAGCAATTGAAATGCACGTCCCAACCGGGACCGTCGATGCCAACGAAGCGGCAACCGGCTTCGATCAAGCGACGGCCAAGCAACACGCTCTGACCGATCTGCGACATGCCGTAGGACTCGCGCACGTTGGCGGGTTCCGCTTGGATGTCGAACGCCTTGCGAGCTTCCGGCGACGTGATCAAGTCGCGCGCCTTCTGATAGTAGGTGCTCATCGCGGCGGCTCGGCCGGTGCGCGGTTGGCGCTGTTCGAGTCCGGCGAGCAATCGCTGACGCAAGTCGGAGCGCTGGCTCGACACGCCATCGACTTTTGCGAGGTCACGCACCTCGAAGTCGGGCTGGCTGGGATCGGCTTCGATGACGAACGGAGAAAACTCGGCCCCGAAGAAGCCCGGCCCGCCGGCCGACATCGGATGTGGCATGTTGATGTACGGCGGCACGGTTCCGGCATTGCCGAGTTCCCGTGCGACGATCGAACCGAGCGACGGAAACAGCTCGTTGGTCGGAAGCGGGTACTCGCCGTCAGCGAACGCGGCGCGGTGCCCGGTCATGACGTAGTGGTAGCCGGTCGCGTGTCCGTTGTCGGCGTGACTGTGGCTGCGCACGACGGTGAACTTGTTGGCGATCTTCGCGCAGTTCTTGCAGTGCTCGGTGAAGATCACGCCCGGCAGCGCGGTTGAGATCGGCTCGAACGGTCCACGGATTTCCGCCGGAGCATCCGGTTTTGGATCCCACATGTCCTGCTGCGGAGGCCCACCTTCCAAAAAGATGAACAGGCACGACTTGGCTTTCGCCTGTCGTTGCCGCTCGCTGTTCTTGTTCGCGTCTTCGGCTTGCAGAAGCCGAGGCAACGTCAGGCCACCGAACAAGCCGGTCGCTCCGAGCCGCAGCGTTTGGCGGCGAGTGAGTCCATCGCAGAAGCGATGGCCGGAATTGCGAAACGAGAAGTTCAACATCATTCAAACTCCTGCAAATGGTCGCTATTTGGTTGGCCGGCGCAGTTGGCCGGCATCGAACAACTCTCGCACAGAAACTTGGAATCCCGGCAGCACGTTGCCACCATTCAGTTCATCGGCGTCGGTCAGCGTGACGCAATCCTCTTCCGACGTGTAGACACGGACGACTCGCTCGATCGGATAGAGATACCACACCAACTCGACACCCGCCGCAAAATAATCCTTGAGCTTTCGCTTCATCTCCCCACGCGTGTTGCCGGGGCTGATCGCTTCGACCGCCAGACTGATGGTCCAGTCGGGCATCGGTGTGTTTGGGTCGGCGTCCGGTGGGATGTTGTCCCAGGAAATGAAGGCCACGTCAGGAAAGCGAATCTGCTCTTCTTCCAGCGAATACGGACCGTCGGCCCCGGTCAAAATGCCGAGTGGGTTCGTCTTTAGATACATGCCAATTTGAATTCCCAGCCAAAACGCCAATCGCGATTCACGGTGTCCCATCGCTTTCTCCACCAGCACGCCGTCCACGAGTTCACACAGCCGTTTGGGTTCACCGTCGCAGAGTCGCAGCACGTCCGCCGGCGTGGCTTCGCCGGGAGCGGGGTGCGCGAGAATCCGGTCGAGCGGCACGTCACCAATTCGGTGCAGTACGTCGGCCAGGGTTTCAGATTCCGTCATCGTGGCGATCATCGAGTCATCCGTCCGCCGTTCGATTGGCTTAATGGTTGTAGAGAAACTCTTTCGTATTCATCACTGCCCAGAGAAGGTCTTCGAGGGCTTGGTGGCGGTTGGCTCCGGCGGTCTCGAAGGCGGGTTGCAGCAAGGTTCGTTCATCGGCGGTGGGGAATCGGTTGAGGGTGCTCAGGTAGATTTCATCGGTGATTTGATCGTTCGGCAACGGAGATTCTGCCAACTTGCGGGCCACGCCGCGGCGGTGAGTCAGTTTCTCGTTCACTTCGGGGGAATTGAGCAGGTGCAACGCCTGCGAGATGCTCGGTTCGTTGCTCCGTTCGCATTCGCAGACGGTCGCTCGGACGGGGCGGCCGAAGATGCGGAAGAAATAGCTCGGCATCCGGTTGTCCCAGACTTGGATCGAACGGACTCCATCAGGCCAGCCGTTGAACTTTTCGGGAACGCCGGTCGTCTGACAAATCGCGTCGAGCAGCACCTCGGCTTCGAGTGCCTTCGGCCGAGCGTGCGAGAAGTGCTGGCGATCATCGCGGTTCGCGTCGGTCGCGGGGCCGAGCTGATAGGCTCGCGAGAGGAGCAACGTCTTCGTGAAGGCTTTGAGGTCGTATTTCACTTCTCGGAGATGCGCTTCGAGCGCGGCGAGCAGTGGTTCGTTCGTCGCGGGGTTCGTCGCGCGATTGTCGTCGATCGGTTCGACGAGTCCTCTGCCGAAGTAGTGCGACCAGAGCCGATTCGCAATCGCCTTTGCAAAGAACGGGTTGTCGGCGGCGGTCATCCAGTTTGCGAGCGCGACGCGACGATCAGTGACGTTCGCGAAGTCGGCCGGCTTCGCGCCGAGCGCTCGCGCGGGAACGAGTTCGCCGGTGCGAGGATGTTTGTGATCGGTTCCCGCACGAGCCACGATTGCATCGGTGTTGTCCGGCAGTTTCTTGACCGTGATGCCGGAGAAGAATCCGGCGAGGCCAGCGTAGTCGTCTTGGCTCCAGCGCTCGCTGGGATGGTGATGACACTGAGCACACTCGATCCGCACGCCGAGAAACAATTGGCTGACCGCTCGGCTGGTGACTTCCGGCGTGTCGAGCGTCTTGAAGAACGCCGCCGGGCTTTCGCTCTGCGTCGGCCCTTGAATCGTGAGAATTTCGCGGACCATTTCGTCGTAGGGACGATTCGCCGCGAACTGCTTCCGCAACCACCGAGTCAACCCGACGGTTCCCTGCGGCGTGATCTTGAGTTTGTCCGCCTTGAGCAAATCGGACCACTTCATCGCCCAATACTCGGCGTACTCCGGTCGAGCGAGCAGCGCATCAACCAATTTCGCACGCTTGTCAGGCGCGGCATCGGCGAGAAACACACGAGCTTCGGCCGCCGTCGGCAGCGTGCCGATCACATCGAGAAACGCTCGTCGCAGGAATGTCGCGTCGTCGATCGGTTCGCTCGGCGGAATGCCGAGTCGAGTCAGTTTGTCCCAGACGTGCTTGTCAACAAAATTGTTCTCGGCGGGCCGAGTGAATGTGCTGCCCGGCCGAGGCATCACGACTCGGCAGACGGCGACGTGTCCGAGATATCGGACGAGGATCGCCGCCTCACCCGGCACGTCGCTGGCTTGCAAGAGTCCGCGCGAGTTCGCTTCGGCGATGTGCGGTGCGTTCGAGATGTAATCCGCCTCGACCGTCGCACAGCGTTTGCCGCCGGCGTCGTCGATCGCCGTGACTCGGAGTTGCTGCGATCCGCTCGCCGCGATCACGACTTGAGCCGGTTCAACTTCAATCGAGACGATCTGCCGTTCGTTCGGTACGGAGAACTCGGCTCCGGCTTCGATCCAGCGTCGCAGTCGGTGTTCGCCCGCGCTGCCCGGTTCGACCTTTCGGCCGCCGCCGTGCGGGACGGTCGCCGTTCCCTTGAGCAACAGCAAACTGGTCTTCGGATCAGTCAGCGACACGCGCCGCCCTTTTCCCTCTTTCAGCAGAGCATCGTGATCGGCCTGAGCATCGAAGCCGAAGAGGCTCAGTTTGAAACCGTTCTGACCTTCGGCCTTGCCGTGACAGCCGCCCGAGTTGCAGCGTCCCTTCGTCAGCAGCGGCAACACCTCAAAGCTGAACGAGACCGGCACCGGGTGTTGTAAGCCAGTCACAGTGACTGGCACGTTGACGCTCTTGTCGCCGAACTTCACGACCAGTTGAGTCGTCCCTTCAGCCGCCGGTCGCAGCAAGCCGTCAGCCGCAATGCTCGCGATGTTCGGAGCCGCGAACTCGTACTTCGCCTCGCGAGTCACGTCGCGCCGCCGCTCGCCGTCCACTTCGGTGACGAGAATTTGTTGCGACGCTTCCGGCCGATCGAGCTGAATCGCCGCCGGGCTGACCTGCACCTCGGCCGCCTCGCTTGCGAAGCCGCTTAGCGACAGGAGGAGGACGACCAGATTGAACCGAAAGACGCTCATTCGTTGGTTTCCTGAGAACCGCTCACTCAAACATCGGCATCGTTTTATGCCTCCCGACGATCCACCGCAACACCGAGTCACATTGATGTTCGTTGAAGCCTGAAGCGCAAGCGAAGCTTTTACGGGCGTCAACTTCGCTTGCGCTTCAGGCTTGAATGGGCCGATCACGAAAACCGCCGTCGTCACATCGTAGCGGCCAGCGCGATTGCTCCGTGGATGACAACCTCTTCGTCGAGTTCGGCGGGAACCAGACGGACGGAGTCGGCCAGCGGCGGGAAAACGAAACGTCGCACTTGTTGCCGAAGCGGTTCGAAGAAAAGTGTCTCGCCCATCAACGAGACTCCGCCGCCGATGACGACGACGTGCGGTGAGAGCAGCGTCACCAATTGCGCAATGCCCCAGCCAAGTGCGACGTGCGCCTGATGCAGCGCGGCGAGTGCGATGCGATTTCCGTTGGTCGCAGCTTGCGCGATCATCTTGGCGGTGAGTTGCTCGACATCACCAAGGCAGCGGCTGAGCAGATCGGTGGTGTCGTCTTCAGCTTTGATTTCACGAGCATCGCCGTGCGGCCAATCGACGGCGATGTCATTCGCCGCGAATGCACCCGCGGCAATGAGCGGGTGCCGAGTCTGTCCGGTGACGATCGCTCGCGCGGCGGCTTCGATACCGGGGCCGGCGGCGAGCGATTCAATTGTTGCATGCGGATCGTCGGCCAGCGGGCCGGGGCGGAGATGGCCGATCTCGGCAATGGCGAGTCGACCGGCTCCTTGTGATTGGCCGTCGATGACCAGTCCGCCACCAATGCCGGTGCCGACGGTGATGTAGAAGACGGTGCCGTGACCGCGACCGGCTCCGTAAGTCGCTTCAGCCAGCGCGGCGACGTCGCAGTCGTTACCCAAACGGACGGGAACTCCGAATGCGTCTCGCGTCCAATCGACGATCGGGAAATCGGTCCAACCTTCGACTTGATGACTGGTGATGACTCGACCGGTCGCCGAGTTCACCGGGCCACCGAAACCGTAGCCGATCCGCTCGATCGGATACTTGTCGAACAATTGTCGGCCTGCTTCGAGAATCAGTTCGCGAATCGAATCGGCTCCGCGCGCGCGTTCGACGGTGCGGCGTTCAAGCGCGACGAGCGGCGGCCCGTTGCCGGTACCGACTCCGAGTTGCAATTTCGTGCCGCCGATTTCGATGCCGAGAAACATGAGAGGCTCACTGAGTTTCGTGGTGAGGCAGACTGTAGAAGTTGTGGCAGAGATTTGGAAATCGGCCAAGGACCATCGCA
>JAYVQJ010000431.1:0-8092 GCA_043777235.1 Planctomycetia bacterium | reverse complement strand
TCCGTGACTCGAAGATTCCGGTCACGGAGTGACCGGTCTACTTTTGGGTCACGCTCGCTACGATCTGGGCATGTCTTCAACCATTCGTTTCAAAGCTGCGTGGGTGATTCCCGTCGATCGGCCGCCGATCGAAAACGGTGTGGTTGAAATTCACGACGACTGCATCACGGCTGTGCGTTCGGCGTTGGCAAGCGAGCCGTGTGAAGACTTGGGTGACGTCGCGATTCTGCCAGGTCTCGTCAACGCTCACACGCATCTGGAATTCAGCCTCGTCGAGCAACCGTTCGAGCCAGCGCTGCCGTTCACCAATTGGATTCGTTCGTTGATCGCGTACCGACGCCGCGAGTTGACACCGAATTCGACAAACCAGCCGGTCGCATTGCTGGCCGGAATGGCTGAAGCGGAAACGAGCGGCACAGTATTGTTGGGAGAAATTGCCACCGGTGACTGGAGCGAACTATTTATGCCGACGCACGGCCAGCGGGTCGTCGCATTTCGCGAGTTGATTGGACTACAGCCGGAAAGCATTGAACAACAACGAGCGCTCGCCGAGTTATGGTTGCAACTCAAACCACAACTTGCCTCAGTAATCTATGGACTTTCGCCGCACGCACCGTACAGCGTCGCACCGGAGTTGTTGCGGAAGTCAGTCGAACTCGCGAAGCATTTCGATGCGCCAGTCGCGATGCACTTGGCCGAGACGCGAGAAGAGTTGGAGTTTCTCAAGCACGGCCGAGGTGAGTTCGTCGAGATGCTCAAGTCGTTCGGCGCGTGGCCGGACAATGGACAACCGCTGGGCCGCCGGCCGCTCGACATTCTTAAAGTGTTGGCAGACGCGCCGCGAGCGTTGGTCGTGCATGGAAACTATCTGGCGGATGACGAGATCGAATTCATCGCGGCTCGTCCGCAAATGTCCGTCGTGTACTGCCCGCGCACGCACGAGTTCTTTGGCCACGAGCCTCATCCCTGGCGACAGTTGCTCGCGAAGGGAGCGAATGTCGCGCTCGGCACGGATGGGCGAGGCTCGAACCCGGACTTGAGTTTGTGGAACGAGTTCGTCTTTCTGCGCGAGCGATTTCCCGATGTCGCGCCGAGCACGCTGCTGGAACTCGGCACGTTGTCCGGTGCGCGGGCACTCGGCTGCGAGCACGATTGCGGCACGATCACAGTTGGCAAACGGGCCGATCTCGTGGTGGTCTCGCTGGGCCACACGTCGCACAGCAGCGATCCGCTCGAAGAATTGTTTGCGGCACGGAACCAAGTGTTGCGGACGATTTGTGGCGGAGAAAAAGGATAACGGCTATCGGCCATCGGCATTCGGCTTGCGGCCAGAGTCGACGGGTTCGCCGAGGCCGATCAGACGCATGAGTTCCAGCGCGTTGCTGCGGCGGACGACGCCGGGGCGGAGTTGGTAGTCGAACGACATACGGCCTTCTTCCAACCGGTCTTCAAAGTGGACGTTCATGGCAATGTGGCCGAGCTGATCGACAATGTCGGTCAGCGCGAGATCGTGAGTCGTCACCAGTCCCACCGCGCCGCGATGCAGGAGTTGGCGGATGATCGCTTCAGCTCCGACGCGGCGGTCGTGCGAGTTTGTGCCGGGCAAGATTTCGTCGATGAGGAACAGCAGCGGAGTTTGTCCGCCGGTTCGTTCGACGATCCCTTTCAGACGCGAGATGACGGCGAAGAACAGTGACGCTCCTTCGAGCAGCGAGTCATGGACTTTGATCGATGTCGCGAGGACGAATGGTGATAGCTTCAACTTGGTCGCTCGCACGGGCGCACCCGCGAACGCCAGCACGACGTTGCTGCCGATCGTCCGCAGCAGCGTGCTCTTGCCGGACATGTTGGAGCCGCTGACCATCATCAACTGTGGTTGTCGACCGCAACGGACATCGTTGCGCACACTGCGATCATCCGGGATCAGCGGGTGGCCGAGTCCGACGGCATCGAAGAGCGGATCGGAACCGACGATCTCCGGGAACGGATCGGCGGGATGCTCGAAGGCGTAACCGGAGAGCGAACTGATCGCCTCGAATTGTCCGACGGCATCGAGCCATTGCGCGATGTGCGGCCCGACGGTTGCTCGCCAGCGTTCGATCGCGTGCGACAGCCAGATCGGCAAGCAGAGAAAAAATGCGAACGGCACAAAGAACTGATTGTGCAACGAGCTGTCCAACCACGCATCCAAGCGGTGCAGCCGGCGGATTTGCCAAGACGGCGGATGACGCTCGGTATCGAGTTGCGATCGGAGCGCGGTGAGAAACGGCGTTTGAAATCGCTCGGCTTCGATCACGTTGAGCACTTGCGAAAGGATCGCGAGTCCGACATCGGCGCGATCGATGTCATGTGCGACCTGTTGCAGAAATCCTTTGAGCGCGAAGTGCAGGATCAGCTCCACGACGACGACGGCCAGGAAGTACGCCAGACGCCAGCCGAGCATCCACCAGCCGAAACCGGTGATGATCGCCAGCGCCGCCAACAATCCCGCCGTTGCCAAGAGCGTTCGCGACAAGAGTCGTGGTGTGCGCGACGCCCAATCGTGCAGCAGCGATTGGTCGATCGAGTCATGCACTTCGGCCGGCAGCAACGCCAACGATTCGCGCAGATCGACTCGGCCGCGCAGTTCATTGATGGCTCGCTGGCGGAAGTCGATGGCCGAGGGACTCGCGGCGGTTCGCAGCCAGTTCGCAAGCGTGTCCTCGCCCAGCCGCGTGCGTGCTCGGCAGAGAAGTTGAAAGAGCGATCCTTTGCCGAAGAGATCGAGGTCGAGCTCATAGGGATGCTGCTCGTCAACGTAACGCTCTCCGCGCGGCTGCGAGTCTTGCCAGCGATGACCCATTCGGTCGAGGTTCGCTTCGTGATACGCGATGCCTCGACGGCAACGATCGAGCCGCCGCAGTACGCGCTCGTGTCGCACGATCGCGACCGCGAACAGGACGAACGGGATTGCACACCACCACAGAGCCACCTCATTCGATGTCAGCGACATCGCGGCCATACTCATCCCGACGAGAAACAAACCGAGCCTGACCAACGATAGCTTCCGGTCAGTTTTCGCGAGCTGTTGCAGTTCGATGAAGAAACCGTCTCGTCGGCGCTGGAATTCAAACCGAGCCGTCGAAAGGGATGAGATCGGCTCGCCGTCGGGCAGCATCACGGAAAGCGGGTCAACGCTGGAATCCAGATCGGTCACAGTGGCGGCTTACACGAGGTTGGCGAGCAGAGAGACGTCGAACGCAGACGGACTCTTAGCGGCCCTCGCAGACTCCGGCAACCGACCGCATCAACGTCAACAGCCCGACCGGTCAAGGACCAGTCGGGCTGTTGATTTTTCTGCGACGGTTGTCTCAAGCCGTTGCGGATCAGAATTGCAGTTGAGCCAGCACGGTATCGGGCAATTGGAAGTTGGGGTTGATCTCAGAGGGCGAGGCTCCCGGAAACGTATTAGTTCCAAGACCACCGTTGAGTGTGTCGGTACCTGCGCCGCCATTCACGGTGTCGTTGCCATCGTCGCCAAGAATGGCGTCATTCCCTTCATTTCCGAGCAGCAGATCATCGCCATCACCGCCGAGTATGGAGTCATTCCCTAGGCCACCGCTGACCGTGTCATTGCCGTCCATGCCGGTAATCAGGTCATCTCCGTCATCGCCGGTGATCGAGTCCTGGCCGTTGCCGCCATTGATCGTGTCGTTGCCATCTCCGCCGGAAATCGTGTCGTCGCCGTCACCACCCTTGAGCTGATCGTTGCCGGCTTGACCGTTGATGTTGTCGTTGCCTGCTCCGCCATCCGCGGTGTCGTTGCCGTCGCCGCCAGAGAGTGAGTCAGCTCCGAGTCCGCCAGACAGCGAATCGTCGCCCGCCATGCCGTTGAGTACGTCGTCGCCGGCGGCTCCGAGCAACGTGTCGTTGCCATCATCGCCGGTGACCACGTCGTTGCCAGCGTCGCCGGATTCGAGATCGTTGCCATCCCCACCCGACAGAGTGTCGTTGCCGTCGCCACCGTTGATTGTGTCGTTGCCAGCTCCGCCGGTCAGCGAGTCGTTGCCCAGACCGCCTTCGATGCTGTCAGCTCCTGCTCCGGCGTTGATGACGTCGTTACCTCCGTCGCCAAAGATCACATCGTCCCCCGCGCTGCCGGCGATCGTGTCGTTGCCATCGCCACCATGCACCGTCAGCTTGGTCGTTCCGACCGCTCGATTGGCGGCGTTGATGACGTCGTTGCCGTCGCCACCATTGACGATCACGAGATCACCGGGCGTCGCGTCGAGAGCATTGATGTTGATCGTGTCGTTGCCGCCGAGTCCGTCGATCTGAATCGTCGCGCCCGCTCCACTGACAGCCACCGTGGATGTGCCGCTGCCAACCGTGAGTTGACCGGCGGCGTTCTGTCCGACAGTGATCGTGTCCGCGGCATTCGTTCCCTCGAACTGCAAACTGTCGTTGCCGGCCGAGCCACCGGTGTAGCTGTCGATGCCGTCGCCGATCTGCGCGACCAGCACATCGTCGCCGATGCCACCGTCGAGCGTGTCGTTGCCGGATTGGCCGTCGAGCGTGTCGTTGTCTCCTTGGCCGAGAATCGAATCGTTGCCGGCTCCACCGAGTATGCTGTCGTTGCCATCGCCGCCAAACAGCGAGTCATTGCCAGCATTGCCGTTGATCGTGTCGTTACCGAAGCCCCCCGGCAGCGAGTCATCGCCATAGACCACGTCATTTCCCGCGCCACCCGAGACGACGTCGTTGCCGTCGCCGCCGAAGACGGTGTCGTTCTGATTGCCGCCGTTCACGGTGTCATTGCCGGCATTTCCCTCCACCAAATCCTGGCCGACTTGACCATCGACCAAATCATTACCGTTCCCGCCATGCAACGTGTCGTTGCCAGAGCCACCGTAAATTGTGTCGTTGCCGGTCAGCGCGAAGAATTGGTCGTCGCCATAAATCAGATCAGCGTCGTTGCCACCGTTGATCTCGTCGTTGCCCGCTCCGCCATAGATCGTGTCGAGTCCCGAGTTGCCATACAGTTTGTCGTTCCCGGCTCCACCATCGACGACATCGTTTCCGCTGCCGGCATAGACCGTATCGTCGCCGTTGCCACCGGTGATGGAATCGTTCTGGCCATCTCCGTTGATGAGATCATTGCCGTCGCCACCATTCAGAGTGTCGTTCCCCTGTCCGCCATTGATCGTGTCATTGCCCGCTCCAGAGAAGCCCGGCGTATCGCCATTGATGAAATCGTTGCCATCTCCACCAATCAGCGAATCGGAACCGGCTCCACCATCGACCGTGTCGTTTCCGTTGCCGGCATTGATCGTGTCGTTGCCCTGTCCGCCGTCGATGTCGTCATTGCCGTCGCCGCCGAGCAGCGTGTCGTTGCCCGATCCGCCACTGATCGTGTCGTTGCCGTTGCCGCCGTCGATTGAGTCGACCCCGGAACTGCCGCTGATCAGGTCGTTGCCGTCACCGCCTTTGAGCGTCTCGTTGAGGTTGATCGTGCCATTGATGATGTCGTCGCCGTGCTTGCCATCGACGCTGATGGTTGGATTCTGCGTCAGCTTCGCCGAAGTCAGCAGGCTCAGATCAATCGTGTTCGGTCCGTCGCCGCCGTTCACGACGATCGACGTCACGGTGCTCGCTTGAATCGTCGGCAGTGACGAAACGGTTGCCCCGTTCGCGAGCACTTGGATCAAGTTTTGATTGAGCGGATTCGGGCGAATCGTGATGTTATCACTGCCATCCGAGCTGACGCTCAGTTGACCGTTGATGAAAAACGAAGTGACCGACAACAGCGAGCGGTCTTCGAGCATCTCGGCCGGCTCGTTGCGAATCGCCGTTGAACGACGTCGCACCGTGACCGACGGGGAGATTGTTTTCCGAATTGCTTCCAGCCAAGAAGTCCATTGCATGGTGACCGATCCTTGGTCCTCTGAAGTTTGCACTGTGCGGGCGAGTCGCCCACACCACACCGAACGCGCGGTATGACTGTCACTCTTTATCGACGTGTCATAACCGGAATCCGCGACATTGTTGGCATACGCTGCAAACAGAACGCAGCTTGCCCGGCTTGTGCAGGCTGGGCATCCGCAGACGTAGTCCGGTCACTCCGTGACCGGAGTTCGAGTCACGGAGTGACTCGTCGACGATCAAAACAAAAACACCTCAGTGGATTAGACTGAGGTGTTATGAATTCTTCAGCGGCGCGGATCGGAACTCGATCCGCAGCGTCCGTTGATTCAGCGAAGGTTCGGGCCGGTCGGCGCAAACTGCGGATCGAACTCTTGGATCATTGGAGCTTCGTTCGATCGCGGGACGTTGCGTGTCGGAGAGGCCGGCATGACATAGGCTCGCGCACCGGGTTGTTGTTGGAGATTCGCTTGAGTTGCCGGATCGAACGTGTATTGCGGCGCGGCGTTCGTCGGCACAGTGTAGTTGTAGTTCGCTGGCGGAGCGGAGCGAGCTTGCTCGGCCTGGAAGTCACGCCAAGCTCGCAGTCGCGCCAGCTCACTTTCGTAGTTCACCTGCGCCTGTGTCACTTGAGCTGGCACCGGCGGCGTCAGTGAGGCTCGGCCTTGATAGCGATGCCACCACTGTTGTGAGTACGGCATCCCTTGCGGCTGTCCCCAGCGATACGACAAGTCGGCCTGTGCGAGGACGTGCTTGTAGTTGTACGGCTTAAAATACGAGTAGCCGGGGTACGCGCCGATCTCTTGAAAGTAACCGTGCATCCAAGCTTCTTGAGTATCAAACGGGAGCAGCGTGTCGCCATTCGATCCGCTGTAGCCATTCAGTCCCATGCCGGTGGAATAGAGACCTCCGCCAGTCCCGCCGTAGCCACTCGATCCGCCGTAGCCATTCATTCCGCCATAGCCAGCGGCCGGAGCACCTCCGGAGAAACCACCTTGATTGCAGGTTTGGCAATCGTATGGACCGCCTCCTAGCGCGACGATGACCGTCATTGCCCACAGGCTACTGGACATGTTCGCCTCCCTGATTGAACCGTTCTCTGTGATCGCCTCGATGCGGTCACTCAAAAAATCCGCGTGTCGCGCGGTTTCTCACTTCCATGATCGGCCGGGGAATCGGTGTTTCTCCTCCCTTCCTGAAAATTCGCGTGGTAAGCGTGATCGTCACGATCGGAAGCCCTTGGCAAAAACTGGCAAGTATTGCCGGATACAATTTGATTCTCCGCTGGCAGTGACCTAAGCCGCGAGTATCGTGAGCCCCGTCTGCCACCAAAGGCATCTCCCCACTGTCCTGCGGTTCGGCTGTTGTTCTGGTGTGTCCTGGCGTGTCCGCAAATCAACGAGGAATGTGAGCAGGGCGGCTCCAACGTTTCCTCGCGGCATTGGCGACTCGTCTGGACGGCGACAACCAACCCACGAGGTGTGTTATGCGAGCTTTCTCTCTTCGAAGCGTTCTCTGTTTGACTGTTTTGACTTTGACAACTTCCGCGTTCGCCGGTGTGCGTGGCAAGCCAGCCGCCGTAAAGGAACCAGTCGCTGCCAGTCGTCGCGTTGCTCAAAATGATGCGGACTACTCCATCAACGCGGTCCCCGTTCCGGGCGATGTCCGAGTCACGAATGAGCGTGTGATCCAAGAGACCAGAACGAATGCGGTGATGCCGACCCGTGATCAGAATTGCCCACCCGTGGCTCCGGCCCAGGCTCAGGGGAATTTCGTCGCCATTCCGATGATGGCCATGCCGATGCCAATGATGGCCCCCGTCATGCAGCCGATGCCAATGCAACCGATGATGCCCATGCCAATGATGGGTGCTCCAGGATGTGCGTCATGTGGTGGCATGCCCAGAGGACTCAGCCCAGCGGCCGGTGCCTTGTATGACGAATCGTTTGGACCGGGTCTGTACCGATCTGGAGCCGAAGCCGGACAGTTTCACTTCCCGTATTACAGCTATCGCCGTCCCTGGTACTTCCCAGGCCAACCGAGCTTCCAACGCAGCACCGACTACGTTTGGTAGCGAGTGGCAATCAAGTCCGTCCTGAATACCGTTTATTCTCCACGCGGCTGGGAATGAGGCTTTGTCAAATCAGCCGGAACGCGCTAGCGTCCGGTTCGAGAGTCAATTGACGTTCCG
>JAYVQJ010000430.1:0-8092 GCA_043777235.1 Planctomycetia bacterium | reverse complement strand
TTCTAGCACACGAGTCGGGCTGGGAAGCCCGACCTACGCGGGCAGCGGACGCTTGGAATTGGCTCAGTGGATCGCCAGCAAGGACAACCCGCTGACGGCTCGCGTGATGGTCAATCGGATTTGGCAACATCACTTCGGCACAGGACTCGTCGCGACCAGTGACAACTTCGGAGTGCGCGGCGAGCGGCCATCGCATCCTGAATTGCTCGATTGGTTGGCGACACGCTTCGTCGAAAGCGGTTGGAGCATGAAGGCGATGCACCGCGTCATTTGTCTGAGCGCGACCTATCAGCAGTTGGGGAGGGAGAGGGAGGGAGAGCGGGAGAGAAGCGCTGCGTCGAAATCGTCACGCCACACCGACCCCGACAACCGTTGGCTGTCGCACTTCCCACGACGTCGACTCTCGGCAGAAGAATTGCGTGATGCGGTGCTGGCCGTCAGCGGGCAACTCGATCGGCAACCTGGCACGGATGAATCGGCGACGATCCTCTGGAAAGAAGCTGAGGTTCAAGACGAGAAACGCGGCTTCGCTCCGAATCGAATGCAGGCCGATCACCCCTTCTATACCGAGTTTCGCAAACGCAGTATCTACCTGCCGATCGTTCGGAACATCCTGCCCGACGTCCTGGCCTTGTTCGACGCGGCCGATCCGAACGGCGTGACCACATTGCGAAACGAAACGACGGTTCCGTCGCAATCGCTCTTTCTGCTCAACAGTCCGCTGGTGCGCGAGCAGGCTCGCCAGCTTGCTCAACGATTGTTGTCCGATGACAAGGCAACCGACGAGCAGCGCCTGCAACGTGCTCACGAACAGGCTTTCGGCCGACCACTCACCGCGAACGAGTTGACGCAAGCCCGCACGTTCCTCGATGCCTACCTCAAAGCCACAGCGGTTCAAGCTCGGCCGGAAGCTGACCGGCGATTGACTGCTTGGCAGAGTTACTGCCAAACGCTGTTCTGCCAGAACGAGTTTTTGTACGTGGAATGACCTTGCACTTACTCCGAAGGAGTTGCGTCACTTAGCCCAGGGTTGCACGCGAAGCGGGCTACCCTGGGATAAGATGAATGAAGTGGCATCTACCCTGAAAGGGTTGCGGCATTTGATGCGATGACGGAACCCCGTTGGGGTACGAGGCTGAATGAAATCTGTTACCCAGGGTAGCTCGCTCCACTCGCAACCCTGGGCTAAGTGACGCAACTCCTTCGGAGTAAATCACCGGTACTTCTCGTCCAAAGGTCACATGTGATGAATCTCGATTCACCGCGCAATCAACTCTCTCGACGCGATGCATTGCGGTGTGCAGCTTGTGGCTTTGGACATGTCGCGTTGCTCGGACTGTTGACGTCGCAAAGCCGTGCGGAAGCCACGAACGCGAATCCGCTTGCCGCTAAGCAGCCGCCGTTTCCCGCGAAGGCGAAGCGAGTGATTTGTCTCTTCATGCACGGGGGAATTTCGCACGTCGATTCGTTCGATCCAAAACCGGAGTTGGCGAAGCGGAACGGTCAGCCGCTGCCGATCGCGAAGCCGAAGTTCGAGTTCGCTCCGACCGGCAACTTGCTCGCATCGCCGTGGAAGTTTGCGAAGCACGGCGAGAGCGGCGTCGAAGTGAGCGAACTGTTTCCGGAAATCGCCTCGCGGATCGACGACATCTGTGTGATTCGGTCGATGAACGGCGGCGATCAAGTGTCTCACGGGCCGGCGTTGCTGAACCTCAACACCGGCAGCGGAGTTTTCGCGCGGCCGAGCCTCGGAGCGTGGACGTTGTACGGGCTTGGCACCGAGAACCAGAACCTGCCGGGGTTCATCAGCCTCAGCCCATCGTTGTATCACGGCGGAGCACAGAACTACGGCTCGGCGTTTTTGCCGGCGAGCTTTCAAGGGACACGCATCGGCGACGGTTCGACGCCGTTTCAACAAGCTGCGTTGTCGAACCTCAAGCCAGGAGACGATCCGTCGCTGCAACGTCTGCAACTGAACTTGATCGCTCAGCGAAATCGCGAGCAACTCGCTCGAGTCGGCGATGACCCGCGTCTCGAAGCACGCATCGCCGCGTTCGAGATGAGCTTTCGGATGCAGATGGAAGCTCCGCGCGTGATGGACTTGTCGCAAGAGAGTGACGCGACGCGGAAGTTGTATGGCATCGGAGAAGAACCGACCGACGAGTACGGACGCGAATGCCTGTTGGCTCGGCGATTGGTCGAGGCGGGAGTCCGCTTCGTGCAAGCGAACTTCAGTTATCCGCGAAACTACTGGGATGCTCACAGCGACTTGCGGAACAATCACACGACGAACGCGAAGAAAGTCGACAAGCCGATCGCGGGACTGCTGCAAGATCTCAAATCGCGAGGACTGCTCGACGACACGCTGGTCATCTTCGCCACGGAGTTTGGTCGGACTCCGGCCGCTCAAGGGAACGACGGTCGAGATCATCATCCGCACGCCTTCAGCATGTGGCTGGCGGGCGGCGGAGTTCGCGGTGGCATGACTCACGGCCAGACCGACGACTTTGGTTACTACGTCGCCGAGAACAAAGTCACGATCCCCGACTTCCACGCGACGATCCTGCATCTGCTTGGCTTCGATCACACGCAACTGACTTATCGCCACGCCGGCCGCGACCATCGCCTGACCGACGTGCATGGCGAAGTGGTCTCGCCAATTTTGGACTCATGACGGTCTTCGAGAATGGCTCACTGTCTTCGGGCCGTGTATCGTGATGCCGCGAAAGATCCCGCCAACTTCTGCCCCGTTTCATTCCCCACCGATTGCAGGATGCAGTAGGCACGATGTCTCAAGGTGCTTGACTGATGATTTCCAAACCGATGCTTTCCTCGACCGATGCGGTCAACGATCGTGACTCCTCACCGCTGAAGCTCGTCGAGGGACAAGTCCCACGCACGCTTCATCGTGGCGCGGAGATCGACGTCTCCGCGACCAAGGCCAATTGGCTGCTGCGTTTGCTCGTGATCGCGGTGATTGCGGCGGCGTGGTACTTTCGAGCGATGTGGTTGCCGTTGGTCACTCCGTTTTTCAGCGCGAGTGCTCCGCCACCCAAGCCACCGGTGCGACCAGTTCCGGTCGTGACTGCGACTGTGCAGCAGCGGGACATGAATTTGTTTTTGAACGGCCTGGGAACGGTGACGGCCTTCAAGACGGTGACGATCCGCAGCCGTGTCGATGGGGAACTGAAGACGGTCGCTTTCGACGAAGGCCAGATGATTCGCGAGGGACAGTTGCTCGCCGAGATCGACCCTCGTCCGTTTGACGTGCAGCGCGAGCAAGCCGAAGGGCAACTGGCCAAAGACGAGGCGACGTTGAAGGCGGCGAAGCTCACGTTGGCACGACTCAAAGAATTGCTGGTCACGAAGTCGGCGACCGCTCAAGAAATTGATGAGCAATCCGCGATCGTCCAGCAGGCGGAGGGAACGATCAAAGGGAGCCATGCGTTGGTCGCCAACGCGAAGTTGCAGCTCGACTATTGCCACATCACGGCCCCCATCAGCGGTCGCATCGGGCTGCGGTTGGTCGATCAAGGCAACATCGTTCGAGCCAACGATCCACAAGGGATGGCGGTCATCACTCAGCTTCAACCGATCGCGCTGGTCTTCACGATTCCGCAAGACGACATTGCGCGAGTGCTCAAACAGATGCGCGGCGAAGAGGCTTTGCCGGTCGCGGCTTTCGACCGCGATTTCAAGACGAATCTGGCGAACGGCAAGCTCGTCGCGATCGACAATCAGGTCGATCCGACGACCGGCACCGTGCGGCTGAAGGCGATGTTCGAGAATGAGGATGGGCTGCTGTTCCCCAATCAGTTCGTCAACGCGCGGTTGCATGTCGATACGAAGCGCGGTGCGATCGTGATTCCCTCGGCGGCCGTGCAACGCGGGCCGGGTTCGATGTTCGTCTATGTGGTCCTGCCGGATGACACGGTCGAGCTTCGCAACATCGTGATTGGGCCAACCGAAGGTGCCGAGACGTCGATTGAATCGGGGCTGGCCGTTGGCGACATCGTCGTGACGGAGGGGCTCGATAAGCTGCAACCCGGGGCCAAGATCACGACGCGCGATAAGGAAAAGAAAGAACCGTCGAAGGATTCCGCTGAGGCTGGCAAGAAGGACTCGCGATGAATCCGTCCCGGCCTTTCATTGTGCGGCCGGTCGCGACGGTGTTGTTCATGGTTGCGATCCTGCTGGCGGGCGCGGTGGCGTATCGGCAACTGCCGGTCTCGGCGCTGCCGCAGGTTGATTATCCGACGATCCAAGTCGTGACGTTCTATCCCGGAGCCGGTCCTGATGTGATGGCGTCATCAGTGACCGCGCCGCTCGAACGACAGTTCGGGCAAGTACCGGGGCTGACGCAGATGACCTCGACCAGTTCCGAGAGTTGTTCGGTCATCACGTTGCGGTTCGATTTGAAGTTGGACATCGACGTCGCCGCGCAGCAGGTTCAATCGGCGATCAACGTCGCTTCGACATTTTTGCCTCGCGATCTGCCGAACCCGCCGATCTACACGAAGACGAATCCAGCGGACGCTCCGATTCTCACGCTGGCTCTGTCGTCCGACACGCTGCCGTTGTCGAAGGTCGAGGATCTTGCCGATACGCGGTTGGCTCAGAAGATCTCGCAGCTCGCGGGGGTCGGCATGGTCAGCATCAGCGGCGGCCAGAAGCCGGCGATTCGGATTCAAGCGAATCCAACTTCGCTCTCGACGCTCGGTCTCAACATGGAAGACTTGCGCACTGTGCTGGCTCAAGCCAACGTCAATCAAGCAAAGGGAAGTTTCGACGGCAGCCGGCAGGCTTACACGATCGGCGCGAACGACCAGATGCTGAGCAGCGATCAATACCGGCGGTTGATCGTCGCGTATCGCAACGGCGCGGCGGTGCAATTGTCCGACGTCGCCGACGTCATCGACGGAGTCGAGAACGTGCGGCAAGCGGCGTGGATGAACGAGGCTCCCGCCGTGATTCTCAACATTCAGCGGCAGCCGGGAGCCAACATCATTGAAGTCGTCGACCGCGTGACAACGCTGTTGCCGCAATTGAAGGACTCGCTGCCAGCGTCGATCAAAGTCTCGATCCTGACCGACCGAACGCTGACGATCCGGGCGTCCGTCGAGGATGTGCAACACGAATTGATGATGACCGTCGCGTTGGTCGTACTCGTGATCTTCGTCTTCTTGCGGAATGTGTCGGCGACGATCATCCCCAGCGTCGCCGTGCCGCTGTCGTTGATCGGGACGTTCGCGGTGATGTATCTGCTCGGTTACAGCCTCAACAATCTGACGTTGATGGCACTGACGATCTCGACCGGCTTCGTCGTCGATGATGCGATCGTGATGATCGAGAAGATCATGCGGTACATCGAAGAGGGTGAGTCACCGTTGTCGGCGGCTCTCAAGGGTTCCGAGCAAATCGGCTTCACGATCGTCTCGTTGAGCGTTTCGCTGATCGCGGTCCTGATCCCGCTGTTGTTCATGGGAGACATCGTCGGCCGACTGTTCCGCGAGTTCGCGGTCACGTTGAGCGTGACGATTCTTGTCTCGGCGATCGTCTCGCTGACGCTCACGCCGATGATGTGTGCGAAGCTGCTGCGACACACGCCCGCCTCGCAGCACGGCTGGCTCTTCCGCGCGTCGGAGGCGGTCTTCAACGGAGTGATCTGGTTCTACGGAAAGACGCTGACGGTGGTGCTGCGTCATCAAGCGCTGACGCTCCTGGTCGCGGTTGCGACGCTGGCGGCGACGGTTCAACTTTATTTCGTCGTGCCGAAGGGGTTCTTTCCAGTGCAGGACACCGGCGTGATTCAAGGCATCTCCGAGGCTCCGCAAAACATCTCGTTCGACGCGATGGCTCGGCGGCAATTGGAATTGAATCGAGCGATCCTGACGGACCCGGCAGTCGCCAGTCTGTCGAGCTTCATCGGCATCGACGGCACGAACACGACGATCAACAGCGGACGCATTCAAATCAACTTGAAGCCGCTGGCCGATCGGCGCATCTCCGCGTCGGACGTGATTCGCCGCCTGCAACCGCGATTGGCCGAGGTCGAGGGGATCACGCTTTTCATGCAACCAGTGCAGGATCTGACCGTCGAGACGCGCGTCAGCCGGACTCAGTACCAGTACAGCTTGGAAACTCCGAACGCGAAGGAACTCAGCGAGTGGACTCCGCGCTTCTTGAGCAAGCTGCAATCGCTGCCTCAACTGCGCGACGTCGCCAGCGATCAACAGAACGACGGCTTGCAGGCGCGAGTCGTCATCGACCGCGACACCGCGTCGCGATTGGGAGTGACTCCGCAGATGATCGACGACGCGCTGTATGACGCCTTCGGACAGCGGCAGGTCTCGATCATGTTCACGCAGTTGAATCAGTATCGGCTGGTGTTGGAGGTGAAGCCGGACTTCAAGAATGATCCTCGCGATTTGGAGGAGGTTTACATTCGCCCGGCACGCGGCGGCTCGGTGCCGCTCGGTTCCTTCACTCGGATTGAAGAGACGCACGCCCCGCTGGCGTTGAATCATCAGGGACAGTTCCCCGTCGTGACCGTCTCGTTCAATTTGGCTCCCGGCGTTTCGTTGGGCGAAGCGGTCGAGGCGATTGATTCGGCCAAGCAAGAACTCGGTTTGCCTCCCAGCATCGTCGCCGGATTTCAAGGAACGGCCGAAGCGTTTCAAGCTTCGCTGAAGAACACGCCGCTTTTGATTCTGGCCGCGCTGGTCACGGTCTACATCGTGCTCGGAGTGCTCTACGAAAGTTACATCCACCCGATCACGATTCTCTCGACGCTGCCGTCGGCCGGAGTCGGTGCGCTGGTCGCGTTGCTGCTCTGCCGTACCGATCTGAGCGTGATCTCGCTGATCGGAATCATCTTGCTGATCGGCATCGTGAAGAAGAACGCGATCATGATGATTGACTTCGCTCTGGACGCTCAGCGTCGCGAAGGGAAGTCACCTCGCGAAGCGATCTACGAAGCATGCTTGCTCCGTTTTCGCCCAATCATGATGACGACGATGGCCGCTCTGCTGGGAGCGGTCCCACTCGCAATGGGGACTGGCGTCGGTTCGGAGCTGCGCCGACCGCTCGGCATCACGATCATCGGCGGGTTGATCTTCAGCCAGATTCTCACGCTCTACACGACGCCGGTGATCTATCTGTGGTTTGACCGCTGGGCTCATCGACTCGGTCTGGTCAGCGTTTCACTGCCACCGCGACGGGAGGACGCATGAGCGTTCTGTGTCTGCAGAGTCCAAAGCAGCAACACTTTCGCCCAGAACAGACCACTCGTTTTGGAAATGACACCCTGTCGTGAGATCAATCAAAGACCGGCTCAGAGCGCAGGTACTGGACTCTCATAACGCCTGGATCAGTTTTCGGGAGCACTCCAGTCGCGCCGTTTTGGGTCGCGTTTATGCCGGGAGCGTTGCTCGCGCATCGGATCGGGGTGTTGCTGCACGAGTACTTGTTGCAGTTTCGCACAACCGAACCGCCTGCCCGGCGGTACTATTTCACGCATTGGTTTCGCGTGTCTGTGACCGGGGACTTTGCCCTGATGCGGCCGATGTCTGCGGGCGACCTCCGTCCTCGCGAAGTTTCCGAACCCACCATCGGTGTGATCGAAGGTGAATTGTGATGAGCCGCTCTGTAATCACCACGTTTGCTCCACCGATCGGTTGGACTTCCGAAACCTTCGTCGATCAATGCCGCCGTTGGGGATTCCTGATCGGCGGACAGAGCGTCTATCTGGCCGAACGCGGTCTCGTACAGATCGCCACGATGGGAACGATCACCTGCGAAGACTGCGCTCCGCTGTTCGAGCATCTCAAGTCCATGCTCTCTGGCGAAGGAGGCGAGTGATGACGACGGCAGGCTAAGTAGACCTGCCGAGAAAAGTATGCCGTTTCAAAACTAGGCGCGGAGAAAGTAGACCAGTCACTCCGTGACTGGAATCTTCGAGTCACGGAGTGACTCGCCTACTTTTCTCTGCGGGTCTACTTAGTTCGTCGTACTGCCGGGACTGTAGGGTGGCGTCGAGTCATCGAGAACCACCGGAATGTCGCACAAGTGGTGGGTCTCGATGACTCGACCG
>JAYVQJ010000429.1:0-8098 GCA_043777235.1 Planctomycetia bacterium | reverse complement strand
ACGACCGCCACGGGCACGGCGAAGGGGCAGGAGTTGGCTCAGGGAATTTACGTCGCGCTCGTGACGACGTTTGCCGGTTTGTGTGTTGCGATCCCGGCGATCCTCGTGGCGAACATGTTGGAAGGACGCATCGAACGCTTGCTGCGCGACATGGAAGACGTCTTCCTCGAATTGCTGCCGCAGTTCGAACGCTTTGAAGGCAAGCTGCGAGTCACTCGCAAAGCGGGACCGTCGGAAACTTCGGGAGTCGTCTTGAAAGGGACGATGCCCAAACCGGCCCCCGCGCCGACGACCGTCAAAACAGCAACAGCGACGCGCCCCGCGACACAGGCGGAAGCCGCCGTCCCCGCAGCAAGTGCGGCAGCGCCGAAAGGACTATGGGACGTCATGGGCTCACGAGGCGAAACAGAAAAGGACGCATAGGACCAATAAGTCGTATCAGTCCTATCCGTCCCATGCGTCAACAAGACCGATCCTATGCGTTTCAAATCCAAAAACAGCAGCTCTGGCAAACGCCTGATCGACATGACTCCCATGATCGACTGCGTATTTCAATTGCTGCTGTTCTTCATGGTCGCCAGCAACTTCGATGAGGAAGCGAAAACCTCCGACGAAGGTGCGTTGGAGGCCAACCTTCCCGAGGCCGCCGCCGCGATGCCGTTGGTCATGCGGCCTCGCGAGATGATCATCAACGTCAATCTGCGCGGTGAGTTCTACGTCGGCGGCGAAAAGCACTCGGAAGCACAACTCGCCGAGCGGTTGCAGCGATCAACAGTCGATAATCCTGGCAATCAAACGGTCGTGATTCGTGGCGACGAGAAGGCCAATTGGAGATCCATCGCCCGCGTGATGAGCTTGTGCAATCAAGCGAAGATCAAGGACTATCGCGTCGCCGTGATTCCCGAAGGTGACGTTCGCGACGGAGCGGCGGGGGGCGACCGATGAGAGATCTGCTCCGCATGTCTGAGGAAGAGCTGGCCGAACTTTCCGCGCGGCAAGGGCTGCGCGTGCTGACGTCGGTCGTGCTGGCCACAGCCAGCGGAGGACTCGCACTCGCGGGGATGATCGCCCGCTTCTCGCCCGGCGACAAAGCACCGTTGCCAGGAATGGATCAACTCGCGGGACAACTTGGTTGGGCCGCGTTGTTGATCGTGATGCTGATCGGCGCGGCGTGGGTCGCGCGCGGCGTGATCATGAAACGTCTGCAATGGGCGATCGTGATCAGCCTGCTCGCGCATCTGTTGCTCTGCGTGACGATTCACTCGCTGAGTCTCGGTAACGCACCGTTGCTTGTTCAAGCGGACGAGCCGGGCGAAAAACGGGAAGAACTGACGCTTCCCGATTACGGCGGTATGGAATCTCCCAACGCGGCGGAACCGGCGTGGGAGAAGCCGAACGAAACGGCGACTCCAGAAGCGGAGTTGAATGTCGAACGCCAGAAGACCGAGGTGCCTGATCCGAGCCAGCCCAAAGCGGTCGATGTGCAGCGGCAACAGGAAGTCGCGAAGCTCGACACTCCCGAACGCCGCGAGCAAGTCACGTTGCAAAAGGAAGCTCAAGCGGAGATCGAGCGGAAGCAGCGCGAGCAAGAGATGCAGACGCCGCAAGCGGTCGCTCAGCCCGACGTCAAAACGGCCAAGTCCGCGCAGTCCGAGTTGGAAGCGAAAGTCGAACAGGCCAAACGGGACAACGAAGCACCGACCGCGAAGCGTGAGCAGACCGATGTCGCGTCGAACGATCCGCGCGTCGAAGCGGCGAAGTTGAAAGCCAAGCGAACCGATCCGAAGCCGCAAGCGACCGATCAACAGGCTCAATTCAAAGAACGCTCCGCTGCCGAAGCAAAGGCTGCTGCGGCCGCGACCGAGAGCGTGCAAGTCTCCACGAATCAGGCGAAGCAAGCCTCCGCGCAAGAACGAGCGATCGAAGCCGCTCGGCAACAAGCCGCGAATGCTCCCGCTGCACAGCGTGCGATGACCGACAGTCCATCACCGTCACGCAGCGCGAACGTCAGCAGCGTTCGACCCGATCGTGCGACGGGAGTCGGGACTCCGTCGAATGCGACACCGACGTCAGGAGGAGCCGCGCAACTCGCTCGCAGTGCGAGCGGCGGTCAACCGGGTCAAGCAGCAGGGGCGAGTGCTCAAGCGGTCGCGGTCGGATCGGCGGGCGGAGTGAGTGCGCCGCGTGTTTCTGAATCGGCCGCATCGAATGCAGCAACTCGCGGAACGGCCGCGACCGTGCCGCTCGGCACCGCCGCTCAAGGAACGGGAGCCGCGTTGAACAGTCCTCAGTCCGGCGCACCGACACGAGGAACCGGTAACATCGCGCGACAATCGACTGGCACCGGACAACCGGCGCTCGGTCAGTCTGAAGGAGCGAAGTTGGCGACCGGTGGCAGCGGTGTTGGGAAACAAGCCGGAGCGGTCGGCACTCAAGCGGGCGAAGTGGCTGTCGCGAGCGCGGCCGGGAGCGCATCGAATCAAGGTGGCACGTTGGCCAACGGGCCGGCGAAGACATCGGTCGGTCGGCAGTCGACTGGCGTTGCTGCTGGCGGTTCATCGGGACCGAGCGGCTCACCGAGTACCTCGCCATCGGGAACTGGAACCGGACAAGCCACTGTCGCACGATCGACGGGCACAGGTCTCGCCGCGCGACCGACGGAACCGAACGCGCGACTCGATGCGAACGCGGGATTCGCCAGCGGCACTTCATCAAGCCTGAGCACTGCGCGGTCCGCCGTCGCCGCGAAGTTACCGAGCGGTGCGGCGGATGCCGAGCAATCTGGTTCGCTGGTCTTCGCCGGACCTCAAGCACAACCGTCGGGAGGCGGCAGCTTGTCGGGCCCGAAGATGAGCAGTTCTCTTCCGCGTCGCAGCGCGGGACTGCCTGGCAGCGGCAGCGGTCCTTCAACAACCGCCGGTCCCGCAAGTTCCGGAGCCTCGCAACCAACGCGATTGGCCGGCGGACCCGCGCGGCCGGGAGTCGGTGAAGATCGTCCGACGTTGGCATCCGAAACGCAGGTCGCTGGGTTGATCAAGAAGTCGGTCCCCGGCATCGGCGCTTCGGCCGAAGCGAAGATCAGCGCGAGTCTCTCGATGCGTAAGACCGAGTCACGCAAAGAAGCGACGAAAACGCTCGGCGGATCGGATGATTCAGAACAGGCGGTTGAACGTGGGCTGGCTTGGCTCGCACAACATCAACACGCGGACGGTCACTGGAGCATTCACGAATTTCCCTGCAAGGACCATCAATGCACGGGACACGGCAGCTTCCATTCGGACACAGCGGCGACCGGCTTGGCACTGCTGGCATTCCTTGGAGCGGGTTACACACATCAGTCTGGTGAGCATCAAGCGATCGTCGAGCGCGCGGTGAAGTGGCACCTTCAACATCAGAAGCTCGATGGTGACCTCTTCGCGGACGAGAGCGAATTTGTCTGGTTCTACAGCCACGGCATGGCGGCGATCGCGCTGTGCGAAGCGTATGGGCTGACGAAAGACCCCGCGCTGCGCGAGCCGGCGCAGAAGGCTCTGGACTTCATCGTCAAAGGCCAACATCCCGAATTCGGCGGCTGGCGTTATCGCCCGAAGTTTGAATCGGACACGTCCGTCTCCGGTTGGCAATTGATGGCGCTGAAGAGCGGCGAGATGGCTGGGCTCAATGTTCCGAAAGACGCTTATTCCGGAGTCGCCCGCTTTTTGGATTCCGTCGAGAGCAAGTCCTCACCTGGTCAGTTTGCGTATCACCCCAGCAAACCAGCCAGTCTGGCGATGACCGCCGAAGGACTGCTCATGCGGCAATACTTGGGAGCCAAACGGAACGACGCCCGCTTGATCGCCGGTGCCGATTACCTTCGCAAGCATCTCCCCGATCTCAACGAGCGTGACTCGTACTTCTGGTACTACGGCACGCAGGTTATGTTCCACATGCAAGGCGAATTCTGGGATGAGTGGAACGCTCGGTTGCGCGACACGTTGGTCAGCAGCCAACTCAAAGACGGCGGCAGCAGCGGAAGCTGGAACCCCGATCGGCCGACTCCCGAAAAATGGGGGACCGCCGGCGGTCGGCACTACGTCACCTGCCTGAATCTCTTGATGCTCGAAGTCTATTACCGTCACTTGCCGCTCTACATCGAGCTGGGCAAGTGAGATACGAGTTGACTCGGCGCATTAAAGAGTGCTGTAGCGACGGCTTTTCTTGGCCGTCGCGTCCGGCCAAGTAAGGCCGGGACTACCGTTCCAATCTCGACGCTGATTGTTGCGCCTGGACTCACGGGGCCATCCACTCGAGTCCGATCCCGGTTGAGCGGCTCTGTGAAATCACGAACGATTTGTTCGCGAGAAGTGCTGCGTCACAGCTTGCTGAGTTCGTCGATCAGCATTTGCCGCACGACTTTCGCGTCGGCACCTTTGAGCTCTTTCATGATTTGGCCGATGAGCGAACCCGCGGCAGCCGGCTTACCCGATTTGAAATCGGCGACCGGCTTCGGATTCCGAGCGATGACGGCCGCGATCACCGACGTGATGGCGCTCGTGTCGGTCATCGCGGCGAGACCGCGTTCCGTGATGATCGCTTCGACGCGAGCCGTGCTGAGGTCAGCGGTCGTTTCGTTGTCGTGAGCGGCATCGTGATCGGCGAGTAATGCCGCGAAGACTTCGCGAGCGCTCTTCACTGTGATTGCGCTTGCGGTGAAACCGAAATTTGCCGAACCACTGCCAATAGCATCTGCAGCGCCGGCTCCGCTTGCCGTCATTAAGAAAAATGCGGCCCCAGAGCCTACAGCATCCGCTTTTCCCGTGACTCGCTTCAACAGATCACCCAATACGTCCGGACGAATCGGAAAAGCATCGATGTCGAGCGAGCGGCTGTTGAGTTCGCGCTGCACATCCTGCGTGATCCAGTTCGCTGCTTGTTTGCCGTCACCGCAGAGCGTTGCGACTTGCTCGAAAAAGTTCGTGAAGTGGTCCCCTTGCACGACGATGACATCCGCGTCATAGCGTGACAAGCCGTATTGCGTCTGAAAACGCCGGCGGCGCGAAGCGGGGAGTTCACACAGTTCGGCTTTGACCTCGGCGAAGAATTCGTCGCTGACCGTAACCGGCGTCAGATCGGGATCGGGGAAGTAGCGGTAATCGCTGGCCTCTTCCTTGCCGCGCTGAGCGAACGTCAGGCCGCGATCAGCGTCCCAGCCGCGAGTCTGTTTGGGGACATCGTTGATCCCGTGATGGGTCTGATTCCAATCCTGAATTTGCCGAGCGACCTCGAATTCAATCGCCTGCTCGACGCCGCGGAAGCTGTTGAGGTTTTTGATTTCGACGATCGGCGTCGCGATCTTCTGGCCGTCGTCGGTGTGAACGTGCAAGTTGACGTTCGCGTCGCAACGCAACGAGCCTTCCTGCATGTTGCAGTCCGAGACTCCGATGTAAGTCAGCAACAACTTCAACTCTTCGAGAAACGTCTTCGCTTCGGAGGCGGAACGGAGGTCGGGCTGGCTGACGATTTCCAGCAGCGGCGTCCCCGCGCGATTCAGGTCTACGAGACTGTCGTGACCTCGGCCGGATTCGTCATGCAGGTTCTTGCCGGCGTCCTCTTCGAGATGAGCACGAATCAGGCGGACCTTTTTCGTTTCCCCCTTTTCGACGTCGGTGTCGATCTCGACATAGCCGTTGCTGCTGAAAGGCAAGTCGTACTGGCTGATTTGATACCCCTTCGGCAAGTCGGGGTAGTAGTACTGCTTGCGATCCCACTTCGTGAACCGCGCGATGTCGCAACCCAATGCCAGCGCGGTTTTCAGCGACAGCCGAAACGCCGTGCGGTTCATCACCGGCAGCGATCCAGGTAGGCCGAGACACACGGGACACGTCTGCACGTTGGGATTGTCCGGGTTGAACGCGGACGAGCAGCCGCAAAAGATTTTCGTCTTCGTCTGCAACTGGACGTGAACTTCCAGGCCAATGATGGTTTCGTAGTGCATTTGTCTTGGAGTGCGGCGGCTTGACGTCGCCCTCCATCCATGAAAGAGAAACGCCACAGACGCACGGTACGTCGCCATCGTGGTGACGCCTCTGGCTCGAAGAGATTACCGGCGGGCGGCAGGGGTTTGATAAAGTTGGAACGACTTCCGAAACAGGAATGGAGGGCGGTGTCGAGCCACCGCACTCCAAGGTGCCGGGATTGCAGCAAAGGCTCCTCATGGTTGCAATCACAGACGTGGGCACTCTTCACGGGATTGAAAATCATGTTCTCGCCAAAAGTTGTTCTTCGACGTTGGTGGTTGATCGCGTTCACGCTCGTCGTGATCTGCTCGAAGACTCAAGCGGCAGATCGACCGACCAGTGACCAAGTGACGCTGCGGAATGGTTCCAAGCTGCGCGGGATCGCGTTCGAGCAATCCGATAAATCGCTCCTGTTGCTGGTCTCGACGAAGTGGTTGGCGGTGACGAATGCGAAGTTGTCTCAACCGACTCGGCAGCAGAACGTGGACACTCACACGACAGGACTTGAGCAAGCGGTGCGACGGCTGAAAGCCGCGCAGCCTCCAGCCGGAAATAGGGCGGTCGAGGCATTTCTGAAGCAGCAGTTAGAAGATGCCGAGGCGGAATTGGCGAAGGCCGATGACTTCGAGCCGGAGTTTCTATGGATGATGTTGCCAATGAAGGAGATCGCGCGCGTCGAGTCGTCCACGCCAGAACATCGGCAATTGTTGGCGTGGGCCTGGGCGGAGCAAGTCGATCGCGCCGAGACTCGTTCGGTAGAAGAACTGTCACGCGATTTGAAGACGCGAAACGTCTCGCCCGCCGGTTGGCCGCTGCCGTTCATCGAGCGGCTGCCAGTTCGCGAGCAGTCCGACGACGAGTGGGCGGCGCGGCTTGCCTTGGCTGACTATGCGCTGGGCAAGCGGATGGACTTTCAGGGGACCGGCGACGTGTTGGCTCGCGCGGGCCAAGAAGTTCAACAAGCGGATGTCGCGCAGTTGCTGGTCGAGATGCTGAAGGGCCAACTGCAATCGCAACTCGGCGACTTGCTGGGCGAGGGGAAGCCTGTGAAGAAAACAGCGGACAACGCCGCGAGGGCCGAGTCACTGAAGAAGGCGATCCAAACGGCGGAGGCTGAAAAGCGAACCGGCTTCCGCGTGACTCGACTGGATTTGGCAGGCGACTTTCAACAAGCAACTGTGACGACACAGTTCGTGGCTCGCATGTCCGACGGATCTTGGCGGACCATCTTTCAACACACGGAACGTGCCGATGCCAAGCAAGCTCGGCCTGACATCGAGAAGCGGATTCAAGACGACCCGCAGGTCAAGAAAGCTCTCGAATTGACTCGTCAACTCGGACTGAGCGCTGATGAGCAAATCCAGCAAGCGCTTCGTTTCGGAGCCGCGACGATGACCGCGCAGCAAACGTCCGATCGCGAGTTCGCGACGTTTCGAGACATCTATCTGTCGTCGCTGGCTCGACCGCCGTTGGCGGTGCCGAATGAAAAAGCCGCGCGCTGATCCGTTGCTCGGCGTAAGAAAAGAGCCGGACGAAATCTCGTCCGGCTCGCGAGGAACTCACTCACGCTTTCGTTACTTCTTCTCTTCGACCACCGGTTGGACTGGTGTTGGGACATACGCCGGATCGATCGCGGGTGCGGGCGATTCGCGGGTTTCGGCCGTCGGTTGGAACAGCAGGAAGAAGCCACCGCCTCCACCGGCGCTGATCGAGTTCACGTTGTAGATGTACTCGGCGTTGAGCGCCTTGCTGATCTGCGTCTGCACCTTCTGCAAGTGAGCCGACGTGTACGGATCGAGGTTGCCCGGAGCTTCCTTGAGGATTCGTTCGACGTTGGCTTGAACCTTCTTCACCTCGACCAGAGCCAAGTTGGCAATCGCCTTGCTGGCTTCGGTGTCGGTGAACTTCGGCGGCAGAGTCAGCTCGATCAAGCGATCGAGATGCTCTTGCTGCAAGTTACGGCGCAGGCTGCTGATCATCGGCACGCGCGGTGTGAATGGCTTGTCCGGATTCTTGTCCGCTTCACGCCAGACGCTCGACGTGACGAGCGCCAAGACTTCCGGCAGAGTGACGGCGTCTTGATCGGGCGGGATCGTCAGTTC
>JAYVQJ010000428.1:0-8125 GCA_043777235.1 Planctomycetia bacterium | reverse complement strand
CCTCCTCAAAAAGGTCCGACAAGCTTGATCCAAATGTGTTACCCATGTCTCCGAACAACTGTTACCCATGTCCCCGGTCTATACACTCCTGCGTGATGAGCCGAACGCTTCACACAGCGCAGTTATTTTCTGCGATCGGTATCAGAGGCTGTCACGGCGGAGAGTTTCGTGACCGTCTTCTGAAGACGTCTCCTTGTGAAACAGACCAGCGTCTGTCATGTTTGCCGGAAACCTCCGGCTGTTGTGCTGGTGTCTCCGTTTGCGTTTTTGGGCAGCCTTAGAAAGCTTGTGGAATGGCTCGGCAGTATTTGAAAGAGTTGAAGGACGGGGATTCCGTCGATGAGATCTACCTCATGTCGGAAAAGCAGCTTCGAGCCAATCGGCAGGCGAATCTCTTTTTGCTCGCGACATTGCGAGACCGCACCGGGCAGATTTCCGGGCTGATGTGGAACATCACCGAGGACACCGTGGCCGACGTGCAAGCGGGCGACTACGTCAAGGTGCGCGGCAAGATGCAGCTCTTTCAGGGCAACATGCAGATGATCCTGACCAACATCAGGCACGTCCCCGCCGAGCAAATGAACCCAGAAGACTTCGAGCAACGCCCCAACGCCGATGTCGAAGCGCTGCTGAAACGGCTCCGCGACTTGCTGCTGTCGATCGAGATTCCGCAACTTCGGACGCTCATGGAATGCTTCCTCATCGACAGCGCTTTGATGGACGACCTCGCGAAAGCCGCCGCCGGAGTGAAAACGCATCACGCCTATCGCGGCGGGTTGCTCGAGCACATCGTCAACATGCTGGAGACCGCCAAGCGAATTCGCGATCTGTATCCGGCCGTCAATTTCGACGTGCTGCTCGCCGGAATCTTCCTGCACGATCTCGGCAAGGTTCGTGAGATGAGCCTCGACAACGCTTTCGTCTACACCGACGAGGGACAACTGCTCGGCCACCTCATCATCGGCATCGAGATGCTCAGCGAAAAAATCGCCGAGGTCGAGCGGCTGACCAACGAGACGTTCCCCGAGGAACTCGCGCTGCGGCTCAAGCACATGATCGCCAGCCATCACGGCTCGTACGAGCACGGAGCCGTCCGTTTGCCGATGACTCCCGAAGCGATCGCGCTGCATCACCTCGACAACCTCGATGCCAAGGTCCACGAGTTCGCTCGCACGATCGCGGACGACCCCAACACCGGCTCAACCTGGACACCGTTCTTGCAACGCATCGACCGCAAGCTGTTCAAAGGACAGACCGCAAAGTAGGCGAGCGCAGCGTAGGCGAGTCACTCCGTGACTCGCATTTTCCGGTCACGGAGTGACCGGTCTACGTTGCCACCTTTGCGTACCGCCCCAGCGCCATCAGCGGGAAATAAATGCGGTAGAGGTGGTACTTGAGGTAGAAAACTTTCGGGAATCCGGTGCCGGTCCACGGAGCTTCGTGCCACGTTCCGTCCGGCAGTTGAGTCCGCATGAGATAATCGATTCCGCGACGAGCTTCGTCCGAGGGTCCTTCGCCCGCCGCGATCAGGCCGAGCAGCGCCCACGCAGATTGAGAGGCCGTTGTTTCGCCGAATCCGCGCAGCGACGGCTCGTCATAACTGGAGATCGTTTCGCCCCAGCCGCCGTTGCGTTGTTGTTTGGCTTTGAGCCACTCGACCGCGCGGCGAATGCGCGGGTCGGTGGTCGGGATGCCGATCTGCGTCAGGCCGACGATGACCTGCCAAGTGCCGTAGAGATAATTGACTCCCCAGCGACCGTACCAGCAGTGATCGTACTCCTGCTTTGACCAGACGAATTTCAATCCGCGTTGCACGGCTGGATGATCGATCGGCACGTTCAACCCCGCGAACATCTCGATCATGCGAGCGGTCAGGTCGGCGGTGCTCGGATCGATCATTGCGTTGTGATCGGCGAACGGGACACGAGTGAAGACCTCTCGCGTGTTGTCTTTGTCGAAGGCACCCCAGCCGCCGTCGCTCGATTGCATCGCCAGAATCCAGCGGGCACCGCGATGCACGGCACTGAGGATCGGCCCCATCGTCTGCACTTGAGCGACCGCGTCTTCGGCTCCGTCGGCCTTGCCGGCGACAATCGCCGCGACGTCGTTGTCCGATGGATGCCAACTCCACTCGTCGAGCAAGAAGTCCGCCGACCAATTGTGCTCCGGCAGACAGCGGCTGAGTGCAATGCAGACCATGCCGGTGTCATCAACGTCGGGATAAAACTTATTACGGAACTCGAATGCCCAGCCGGCGGGTTCGGTCTTCAGGTCACGCTCGGCCCAGTCGCCGCGATGACGAATCTCTTGCGACAACAGCCAATTCACCGATTGCTTCAACGCGGGATGTTCGGGAGGCACATCGGCGTCTCGCAGCGCGATCGTCGCGATCGCGGTGTCCCAGACCGGCGACTTGCACGGCTGTAAGCGATCGGTGTCGTCTTCGGAAATCGTCAGCCGTTCGAGTTCGAGCAACTGCGACTTCACTTCCGGCGAGTCATCGGAATAACCGAGACATCGCAGAGCGACGATGCTCCAAACGATCGGCGGAAAGATTGCTCCGAGTCCGTCGCTGTCGGCGAAGCGGTCGAGTATCCACTTTGTTGCCTTCTCGATCGCTCGCTTCCGCAGCGGCCGAATGCGGAGCCGGTCGATCAGCTTCAATCCAGCATCGACGCGGCGGAAGAATGCTTCCCAGTCGATCAGCGTTTTCTTGGTCAGCGAATCGAGTTGCCCGCACTTCGGCATCGACGCCGGCAACTCTTCGGGCGAGCGAACGAACAGCTCGCGAATCCCTTGCTCGGCGGGCAGCTTCGTGACCGGTCGAAACGCCCACATCAAACTGAGCGGCACGATGATCGTTCGCGACCACGCCGACATCTCGTAAATGTTGAACGGCATCCATTTCGGCAACAGCACGACTTCCGGTGGCACCGCCGGACATTGCTCGTAGGAAATCACGTCGAGCAGTGCGAGATAAAACCGCGTGAAGCTGTTGACCTTCTCCGCTCCGCCCGCGGCGAGAATTGCTTGCCGCGCGCGGATCATGTGCTCGGCGTCCGCCGAATCGCCGACGATCTTCAGCGCGAAGTACGACTTCACCGACGCACTGATTTCGAGCGGCCCGCCGGGAAAGATCGCCCAGCCACCGTCGGCCAGTTGTTGCTGTCGAATGTAATTCGCGCACCGCTTCGATTGGTCCGATTGTCCGCGTCCCAGATGTGTCAGCAGCAGGATGTATTCGCTTTCGAGGATCGTGTCCCCTTCCAGCTCGCCGCACCAATAGCCGTTGTTATGTTGGATCGAGAAGAGATACTCGCGCGTGCGGCCGATCGCATCATGCAGCCGTGTTCGTTCGGGCGACTTCGCGGCCGATTCAGCATCCAAATCCGCGAGCGACTCAGTGTCACTACCGCGTCTCGCAGACGTCGAAAACAACGGGCCGCGCGACAACCGACCGTGAGCCGGATCAAACCGCCGTCCACGAGATTCGAGCCAATCCGCACTCATTCCTTGAAAACTCCCTGAGTAGTTCGACTGTCTGACTTGCAACGATGTAGGGTGGGACAAGCTCGCTTCGAGCGCTGGCCCACCAAAATATCCGCAGGAATTACACGGTGGGCCGGCGCGGCGAATCGCCGCTTGTCCCACCCTACGGCAAGTCAGCCAGTCGAAGTAGATGAGTCGATCCTCCCTGATCGAATCTGGGCACTGATCGGTTCATCTATCGCGCGGATCGTAGGGTTGCCGTTGTTTCAGCCGCAAGTTCAGTTGAGATCTGCGAAGAGCAGACTTGCTCGCGCGCAGGCAGTATTCTCCCTCGGACATTACTCAGCGATCTTTATGACGGTGCAGGCGAGCCGCCCGCACCACAAGATGCTCACGAGCCACCATGACCGACGATGTGCGACCGGGCGAAGTGTTTGAGATCGAGCCGAAGTCGAGCGGCCGGCAGTGGCACATTCCGTGGTGGCTGCTGTTGGCCATCGCGATCGTCGTCACAGAGATGACCGCTCATCCAGCGATCGGCGTGGCGGTGTTCTGTTTGAAGTTTGGGCTCAACGATTGGCGAACGGCGGCGTGGCTCTGCCGAGTCGATCCACAACAACGGCGGTCGCACACGATCTGGTGGTTTCTGGTCGGCAGTGGCTTCTTGAAAATCTTTCTGATGTCATCCGTCGCCTTTCCGGTGCTTGCCGGTTGGTGGAAGGCGGTGGCCAAACAAAACGTTTTGGATGAGGTCAAAGTCGCGATGACGATCGGGCTGTGCGGGATGTTCTTTTCATTCGTCGTGAATCACGTTGGATTGTACTTGGCCGCGCGTCGTCACGTCCGAGTCTGGCTCAACCGGCAACTGCATCAGTTCCGAGACCGCAATGTCTGGCCGGTGCGACTGACGGGAACGAATCGGCTCAGAGACTTGCTCAATGGTAGCGCTCTCCCGGCAATATTGGCGTTCATGGCGGGGATCGCTTGCCTGATCATCTTTGGAATGCAGAAGCTCTTCCGTCCGGCGATCACCAGCGGTGTTGTTGCGACGGTCGCCAGTTTGATCCTGTTGGGTCACGGCCTATCCGTGAAACGAATCGTCGCTCGGTCTCCTCTGGAATGCTGGGGCGACTTGCCCGAACTGGAAGTCGACGACTCCGAGACGTAGCGATCACCGCGTCGTGTGATAAGCTGGCACGGACGGCGACACTCTTTGGGTCGGATCCTATTTTCAATGTAGTCCGACGTCGCCGACGTCGGGAATAGCCGACTTCGGCGAAGTCGGCCTACTAATTCGGACACTACCACTCTTTGGCGTGACGAAGGAATTGACGAGCGATGGCGACGGACTTTTACGCAGTGTTGGGTGTGAAGAAGGACGCCTCTGCGGAAGAGCTTCGCAAGGCGTACAAAAAACTGTCTCGCGAAAATCATCCCGACAAGAAGCCCAACGATGCGGCGGCCAACGAAAAATTCAAGCAGGTGCAAGAGGCCTGGGACGTGCTCGGCGATGCTCAGAAGCGGCAACAGTACGATCAGTTTGGATCGGCGTTCGGGCCGAACGGGCCGCAGTTCCAGCAAGGCCAGCGACGAGGCGGCGCGGGGCCGGTCGACTTCCGTGAGATGTTCGGTGACAACGTCGATCTCAATGATTTGCTCGGCGGGATGTTCGGCGGTGGTGCGGGAGCTTCGCCGTTTGGGCCGCAGGCTGGAGGACGTCGCGGTCGAGCCGCACAGGGAGCGAACATCGAAGCCGACATCGAGATTCCGTTTGTGATCGCGGCGGAAGGGGGCACTCAGGATTTGCAGTTGCAGCGTGCCGGGAAGCTCGAACGCTTGAGCGTGAAGATTCCGCCGGGTGTCTCGACAGGCAGCGTGATTCGGCTGGCGGGGCAAGGCCAAGCGGGTCGAGGCGGCGGGCCGGCGGGAGATTTGTTGGTCACGATCAAGGTCGCGCCGCATTCTTATTTTCGTCGAGAGGGATCAGACATCCTGATCGACGTGCCAATCACCGTCAGCGAGGCGGCGCTCGGCACGAAGGTCGAAGTTCCGACGTTGGCCGAAGGGCCAATGGTCGTCACGATTCCGGCGGGGACATCCAGCGGAGCAAAACTGCGATTGCGAGGCAAAGGTGTGCCGGACCAAAAGACTCGTGCTCGCGGCGATCTGTATGTCATCATCAAGTTGGTACTGCCGCCGAAACTCGATGCTGCCACACGCGGCTTGTTCGAGCAGATTGCGACAGCCGCCCCGTTCGATCCACGAGCAAGTTTGTGGTCATGAGTTTTCAAGCGATGTTGATTTCGGAATTCCAATGTCGGGCCTCGCTCGCAACCGAAGAACCGGGGAACCGAAAATGAAAAATGAGCGCCCCGACAATTTTTCATTCTCGGTTCTCGGTTTCCCGGTTTGCCGGTTTGCTTTGCTCAGCATCTGGCTGCTTGCATTACCGTTCGGAGTTCAATCCGCTTCGTCCGCGCGAGCCGATCAGGCGAATTCAACCGCTTCCGAGAAGTCGCCGGCAGCAACAGACTCGGACGACAAACCTGGCGGGACGAAGATCACTCCTGACAAATTTCCGGAAGTCGACAACCTCACGCGACTCACCATTCAAACGTTGGTCGTGTGCGTTCTGGGAGTGATCGGGCTGCTGGCGTTGATCGTCGTCGGAGCACGTCGCATTCGGCGAATGACTCGTTCGCCGTTGTTGAAGTCGAAGTACGACGAATTGGAATTGCTCCGCGAGAAATACCGCCGCGAGGTCGAAGGCTTGGACACGCCTCCCCCGCCGAGTCGCGAGAATCGTCGATGAGCGTGCCGCGACATCCGCTGAAGTTTCCAAAGACGGTGCGAGTCCGCAGTCGCTTGGATTTCGCCGCCGTCTACGAGCAAGGCGTGCGAATGAGCGACGGCTGTTTGTCGTTGACCGTGCAGCCGAATGATCGGCCATCGTCTCGATTGGGGCTCGCGGTCTCGAAGCGTTACGGCAACGCGGTGCGACGCAATTGGCTCAAGCGACGACTGCGCGAGGTCTTTCGCCAGTCGCGAGCAGAACTGCCGACGAGTTTGGACATCATCGTACAACCGCGCGCGAACACGCCGGTCAAACTGGAGGCCTTGCGGCATTCGTTGGTCACGTTGACTCGTCGAGCCGCCAAGAAGCTGGCCGCTCGACCGCGCGATCCGCAACCAGGCACGACCGCGAGCGACGGCTCGTCAGCCGGAGACGTGTCATGATTTGGCTGCGCCGATTGATGCTGATTCCTTCCGCGTTGCTGATCGCGTTCGTCCGACTGTATCAGCTCACACTGAGCCACATCATCGGGCGGCAGTGCCGGTTTCATCCGACGTGCAGTGAATACTTTATCCTCGCGGTGCAAAAGTACGGAGCAGTTCGCGGCACATGGCGCGGCATCTGCCGGATCGCTCGGTGTCATCCGTGGAATGCGGGCGGCGTCGACTGGCCGTGAGGGGCGGTCGCCCCTCAACGCACACGGCCGGCTAGTTTTCAAACGTAGGGTGTGGTCGAGTCATCGAGACCCACCACTTGTGCGACATTCCGGTGGGTCTTGATGACTCGACGCCACCCTACTTTCTCCCAGCGAGGCAAACTCGCCAACCGCCCCTCACCGCACCGAGTCGCTCCCGTAGCTCGCTCGACGCGACTAAACTCCCGTGGCAAGTTCCAAGTCCCATTCAGAAAGTCCCCCGATGAGCATCGAGCGTGTTTTGATCGACGGTCAGTGGCGAGTGTCGTCCGCTGCGCAGAATTTCCAGGAAGACAATCCGCAAATTTTTCAGGCCGTCAATCCGGCGACGCGATCGCCGCTGCCGCGTGAGTATCCCATCAGTCCGTGGTCTGAGATCGAACAAGCGATCCTCGCCGCCGAGCGTGTCTCACGCGAGTTGCAGGACGCGCCGGGTGAACTCTTCGCGAAATTCTTGGAACGTTTCGCCGAGCGCATCGAGGCTCGCTCAGGTGAATTCATCGCGACGGCCAATCAAGAGACGGGACTGCCGGTTGAACCCCGATTGAAAATCGCCGAACTGCCGCGCACGACGAATCAGATTCGGCAAGCGGCGGCGGCGGCTCGTGACGGAGGCTGGTCGCTGCCGACGATCGACACGAAAAATAACATCCGCAGTCGCATGGCGGCCATTGGACCGGTCGTCGTGTTTGGACCAAACAATTTTCCGTTCGCATTCAACAGCGCGGCCGGAGGTGATTTCGTCGCGGCCGTAGCGGCCGGAAATCCGGTGATCGCGAAAGGACACTCGTCGCATCCCAGCACAACTCGGCTGTTCGCCGAAGAAGCGTTCGAAGCGGTGAAAGAAGTCGGGCTGCCTCCGGCCTTCGTGCAGTTGATCTATCGCACCAGTCACGCCGACGGTTGCCGACTTGTCTCGCATCCGGCCATTGGAGCCAGCGGCTACACCGGTGCTCGCGCGACCGGTCTCGTTTTGAAAGAAGCCGCCGACCGAGTTGGCAAGCCGATCTATCTCGAACTCTCCAGCATCAATCCGATTTGCGTGCTGCCCGGTGTGTTGACGGAACGCTCGGACGAACTCGCTGGCGAATTCACGAGCAGTTGCCTGATGGGGACCGGTCAGTTCTGCACGAATCCTGGAATGGTGT
>JAYVQJ010000427.1:0-2124 GCA_043777235.1 Planctomycetia bacterium | reverse complement strand
ATCGAGACAGTCCCAACTCCCACACGTTGAAAGTCTTGGACGTGACCCCCAATCAATGGGAGCGAATTCAAAAAGACCAACTGCCGTTGCCAAATGGTTGGTCGTTGTTGGCAAGTCGAATTTTTGGTCGGAACGGCAAATGAACTCGTATCAGCAACTGTGGTGGGAACAGACTCAATCGGACCATTCGGTATTGCTGCTCTTGCGAGAGTACGGAGCGGCGGAATGCCATCAACTTCATTATTTGCAGATGGTCACGGAAAAACTTGGCAAGGCATATTTCTGGCGATCCGGCACTCCTCCTCCGAAGAGCCACATCTCCTTCGTCCGATTCCTCCAGGCTCTGGATAATCGGTCGCAACGGGACGTTGAACGAATCGCAGCACTCTTGGGGTTTGGCGCGGCTTCTCAGTTTGCACATTGGATTTCGACCATTACACCAATGGCACATGCCTTAGAAAAATTGGCTCCGGCACTTGCTGGTGATCACGCTGAGAATCCGGAATACCCTTGGCCCCGTCTGGCTCCGACTCACGCTCCTACGTCTCATCGATTTCAGGTTTGGAAGGAGCTTACAGAATCAGGGCGCGGACGCCAGTTTCTCAAAATCATCGATGCGGCTGTCAAACAATTCCCAAACTACGGATGACAAAATCATGAATGACTCGACCACTCAATTCTCTCGACGAACTTTCCTGCGTGGCGTCGGCGTGACGATGGCGTTGCCGTGGATGGAATCGCTCGCCGTTTGGGGCGATGAAGCTTCGAAGGCGAAGACGGCCAGCGAGGCTCCGGTTCGCATGGCGGTGTTGTTCTCCGGCAACGGGTTCCACAGCAAGGAGTGGTGGGCCAAGGGCGAAGGCGAGCAGATGGAACTCGGCCAGGTGCTCGCACCGCTGACTGACTTCCGCAAGAAGATGCTGTTCATTCGCGGGCTGTATAACGCCGAGGCGCTCAAGGGGAACATTCACAGCTCGATGACCGGCAACATGCTTTCGGGCGCTCCGCTGACGGCGGGCGGAGAGATCCGGTCGGGGACGAGCATCGACCAGTTGATCGCTCAGCGGCATGGGCGATCGACGAAGGTGCCCAGCCTCGTGCTCGGCTGCGAGAAGTCGAATCCGTCGGTTCACAAGAACTATTCGATGATCTACAGCTCGCACATTTCGTGGTCGTCGCCGACGACTCCGACGCCGCTGGAGCTGTATCCGTCGCTGGCCTTCGATCGGCTCTTCAAAGACGAAGTGCAACGCGGTGACAAGAGCGTGCTCGATGCCGTGCTCGCCGACGCCAGCGACGTGCGGAAGCAAATCAGCAAGTCGGATCAGCGGAAGCTCGACGAGTACCTCGATTCGGTGCGCGAAGTCGAGCAACGGATCGAACAAGCCGGCAAACGCGGCGAGCTGCAAGGTTGGAAGCCGACGCTCGACAAACCCAACGTCCCACGTCCGGCCGACGGCATTCCGCAGGACATCTCCGAGCACATGCGACTGATGTGCGACATTTTGGTGCTCGGCTTCCAGACCGACACGACCCGCGTCTGCACGCTGAAGCTCAACAACGACCACAGCTCGCTGAGGTTCCCGCACCTCAGTGTCGATTACATGATCCACCACTTGCTGTCGCACTCGGACACCGCCGACTGGCTGAAGGTGAATCAGTTCTTCATCGAGCAACTCGCCTACATCGCCCGCAAACTGGACGCGATTCAAGAGGGCGAGAAGACCGCGCTCGACAACTCGATGATCATGTACTGCTCCAGCATGTTGACCGGCAGCCACGACGCGACCAAGTTGCCGGTCGTGCTGCTCGGTGGTGCCGGCGGCCAGATCAAGATGGGCCGAACGCTCGACTACCTCGACAAGCCGAACCGCAAGATGTGCAGTTTGTATTTGTCGCTGCTCGACAAGGTCGGCGTGAACCTGAAGAGCTTCGGCGACTCGGATGAACGACTCGCTGAGGTGTAGCAATCTGTGGCACGACGGAGGCGGAGATGCGCTGGAAGTTGATTGCGGCCGGCCTCTTATACGGTTCGCCGAATTTAACTGCGCGTTGGGATGTAGTTTTTGGCGCAGACGGATTTGATCAAATCGGCGTCGAGGCAGTACCGACACCACGAGTCCG
>JAYVQJ010000426.1:0-8179 GCA_043777235.1 Planctomycetia bacterium | reverse complement strand
CGATGCGGCGGATGTTTTCGGCACGGTCGTCGGCCGAGAAGCCCAGGTTCTTGTTCAATCCCATGCGGATGTTGTCACCGTCGAGCACGAAAGTATGCACTCCGGCGTCGTGAAGTTTGCGATCCACGGCGTTGGCGATCGTGCTCTTGCCGCACGCGCTCAGGCCGGTGAACCACAGAATGCAGCCCTTGTGTCCCATCAGTTTGCAACGCTCGTCGCGTGTCACTGAGTGGTCGTGCCAAGTCACGTTCGTCGCCTTTTGTTCGGTCATTCCTGCTTGCTCCTGTTTGATTTTGAGGCTGTGTTTTTCAACTCTGAAAAGAGGGGCGGGATCGTAGGAGAAGGCTCAAAGGGAGGGAAGCGAAACTCGCGAGCCGTTGCCGCAACCGCTACAACGCCGCGATGCCTTACGTGCTCTTCCTGCTGATCTGCGTCATTTGGGGCGGCAGCTTTTTGATGATGAAAAAGGCGGCGCTGGTCTTCTCGCCGATCAGCGTCGGAGCGTGGCGCGTCGCGGGCGGAGCGGCGGTGCTGCTGATTCTGTGGCTGATTCAGCGTCAGCCGATCGGCTGGCGGCGGCGCGACATTGGATCGTTGGCGTTCATCATCTTCGCGGGCTACACGTGGCCGTATTGCGTCCAGCCGTGGTTGATCAGTCAACACGGAAGCGCATTCATCGGGATGACGGTCAGCTTCACGCCGCTATTCACGATGCTGGCTTCAGTGCCGCTGCTGAAGATTGTTCCGCATCCTCGGCAAGCGTTGGGAGTGCTCGGTGCGCTGGTCGGATTGGGTCTGTTGATGGGTGAAGGATTTTCGCGGCAGATTCCCGCGACGCATCTGCTGCTCGCCGGGTCGGTGTCGCTGGGATATGCACTGGTCAATACTTGGGTGCGACGCGGCCTAACCCACGTTCCTCCGCTGATGATGTCACTGGTCTCGTTGGCAATCGCGAGTGTGATCTTGCAGGGACTGTCGTTTTTTTCGACGGGTCCGACATCGCCAGATCCTGCTGCGTTCTGGCCGGCCGTGATCTCACTGCTTGTCCTGGGAATTGTGGGAACCGGCTTGGCGATGTTTTGGTTCAACAAGTTGATTCACGATCGCGGCCCGCTGTTCGCCGGTATGGTGACCAATCTCGTTCCCGTCGGGGCGGTGATCTGGGGCTGGCTCGATGGAGAGCAAGTCACGACTCGGCAAATCGCCGCGCTGGCGATCATTCTGCCGATGGTCGCGCTCGTGCAGTTCGGGGCACCGCATTCGCCGATCGTGAGAGAGGAAGAGTCTGTGATCGGTTCTTAAGTAGACCGGTCACTCCGTGACCGGAAGATTCGAGTCACGGAGTGACTCGTCTACTTAGCGGCCGGACGGGATCGTGAATGTGTTGACGCCGATGATTTGTGAGAAGACTGGTGCGACCGAGAGTCGGACGTAGCGACGATCGCCGGTGACGACGGCCATCGCGGAGAGGCCGATTCCTTCGCGAACAGTGGTGATCACCGGTTGAAAGCCAATCGCTCCACCAGGACCGGACGCGACGTTTGCTCCTGTCACAAATTGACGAGACGTCGTGACACCAAGTTGCGCAGGAGCGGCGTTGACTTGAACGGCCACTGGCATCTCGGCCGCTTGGCGCTCGAGCAGAGCTTGTCGGCGGCCGTCGTTCAACGACAGTTGAACGACCTTGTCTTTGCCGTCGATCGTGATGTTGACGGTCTTTGTGGATTCGTCAGGGGTGCCGACGTAGCGTCGAATCGTCAAGGTGGCCCGGCGACCGACCACTTCACCGTCGGCTAGGCTGATTCGAGCCAAATAGTCGCCAGGGAGCGCGCTCGCGCAGATGTATTCCTCAAAACAGTTGGAAGGTTTGGTTTGGGTTCCTGGTTTCGGACCATAGCCATCATGAGTGTAGGCCCCCCCCGCCGCGGTGAACGGATTCTCGATCGAGCAGATGCCGCCGTTGGGTTCTTCCACGCTGAGGTCCAGGTCGGCGGTGCCTGCCCAGGTCAGTTTGATCATCAGGTCGCGCTGGTGAGCGGCGGCGACGACCGCCTTGAGCGAGTCCGCATCAGAAGAACGTCCGGCCTTGCGGAGTTTTTCCTCGACCACTGCCGCGATGTTTTCCGCTTCGCGATGATGCGCTTGATAGCCGGAGAGCCACACATTCGTCAGGACACCGGCCGCTCCCCATTCAACCGCTTTTGCATCGTTGAGATCGCGTGCGATCTGCAAGCCTCGCAAGTACGGCTCAGGGCGGGCTGGGGCCAAGCGTGAGGCTTGCTGGTACATCGCTAATGCCCGCTCGCTCAATCCCAACTGCTTGAGGTACGCGGCCGACAGGATCATCTCCGGGACAACGGCCGCCGTGAAATCGACTCGTGAGAGCGCGACACGTTCGATATCCGCCTTCGGTCGCTTGGCGAGCTCCATCGACCGGCCGAGCACTTCGTACATCCAGGGTTGCGGCGGTTGCTCGATCAGAGCGACTTCGATGCACGCGATCGCGTGTTCGTACTGCCGGTCTTGGTGTAGTTGTCGAACGATTCGAGCGACTGCTTCTGGCAACGGCTTTTGTTCGGCGAAGAATTTCTGCCAGACTTCGCGCGGCGTCCCTTCGTCGAGCTTGGGAAGTTTGGGAGTCTTCGCGACGCTCTTTGCCGCTTCTTTGTCAGAGAGCAGAGCCTTAAACGAAGCAGGAGAGTTCGTCTTTGCAGGCGAACTCTCCTGTCGTGATTTCTTCGAGTCTTGAGTCTCAACGAACGCGATCGGGATTATTTCCGGGCGTTGGGCTTTTTTTTTGCCTCGTTGACTTTTTGATTGTTGAACGCGGGAGCCTGACCGTTGGCTTGGCCGCCCGGGAGGTTGACCGGGACATTGAAGAACCCGCCACCACCACCGCCTTGTTGGCCGCCGCCACCACCACCACCGAAGCCGCCGCCTCCCTGTTGGCCGCCTTGCTGACCACCGCCTTGTTGGCCACCTTGCTGACCGCCGCCAGCTTGCAGGATCACGACCAAGTCGCCGACGGGATACACGCGGGTTTGCAGCCGATCTTTTTCCTTCGTTTCCGTTGTGATCTTCATCACTTCGTCTTCGATGACGTAGGAAAGCTTGAGTGGCTGAAGAATGATCTTCAACGCACTGCGGAGCTTCACGCCGGTCAGAGTCCGAGTCACTGGCGTATCGGTTTGGATTCCTTCGTCTCCGAGCGCCTCGGTGTCGAGGATGATTGGGATCTGGTGGAAGTCGGCCAGAAACGAAATGACATCCGTCAGCGGTTGGTCCTGGAAGTCGATTTCGGTCGGCTTGTCCAATTGGGCGGCGATACGCTCCTCAGCCTTGCTCGATTTATGCAGATCGACCGACGCATATTGCTTGCGACGTTCCGACAACGCCTTCCAAACCTCTGGAGACGGGAAGAGGACTGGCGGTTCATCCGGGAACGGGACGTGTGACAGTTCGACTTGTTCCAACGTCTTGAGGAATTTCTCGGCTCGCAGGTTTCGCAGGCGAAACGCCATGTTGAGCTGGAATGACGCCTCGGTATTGAACCGCGCGGCCGCCGAGACGCCGCTGTTGGGCTTCATTTGTTGAGCCGCTTCCGCTGCCGCTTCGGCTTCCACGTAGGCCGCGTCATTGCCTCGCTCGCCATCGTGCAGCAATGCCCGAACGCGATCAATCAGGCTTTCCAGTTTTTCGTCTTCCAGGCTGAGCTTCTCTTGCAACCGCTTCTCAGACTCCTGGACGGCGATCTTCTCTTGGTCGTGAATTTTCCTTTGATCGGCAACTTCCTTTTGAGCGCGCACGTCGGCGATGACTCCTTGCAATTGCTTGCGGAGCTGCTGACGCAAATCAATCGGAGCATCAATCGTCGATCGCACCGCACCATCGGCTCGCTTCAAGATGGTGATCGCGTTTTCGGGCTCGATGGATTCCAGGCGACGTGCGTCTTGGATTGCTCGCGAAACTTCCAGCCGCAGTTTCTCGCCAATGATCTGCTGACGATCGACTTCGCTCAGGATCAAGCTGCGGTTATCGGAAGGATTCCCTTGGAACTCTTCACGATTGAGCAGGCCGCCGTCCGCTGGCTTCTCTTCGGCTTGTGCAACCAGACGGCTGACCGGCTTGACCTTCAACGTCGGTTGCGCATCGAGCAATTTCTTGGCTTGATCGTTGGCCGGATCAAGCTCTTGAATGGCGTGTCCAATCCGCTCGGCATCGCGTTGCTGGCGACGAGTCTTCGCGGAGAAGCCCTCGGCGGTGAGCAACTCGATTCGCTGATCGAATTCGTTCCACGCTGTCGTCAGCAATTCGCGGCCGGCATACGGAATCAATCCGCCGTCCTTGTTAGCTTGCCGGAAAGCCGCGGCGACGAACGGAGCCGCCGTCTCGCTGCGCAATCCATCGACAGACCACTGCATCTGCACCGGCTGTCCGGCAAATTGTCCAGCGGCCGTCAACGAAGCGTCATTCGTGAGTTGGCCTTGAGCCAAGACGAACGTCTCGCGATCGGTTCGCAGAGGAAGCGCCTGTGCGGTGGCGAGCGTCAATTCCGAACCCGCGACGTCGAGCCGTTCGGGATAAAAGACCGACGCGGTCGCTGCCTTCGCGAGCTGTTGGCCGACAACTCGAGCATCACTGGCGTCTGACTTTGAATCGCCGCCGTCATCGATCATCACGACGCCGCCGGTATGTTGAGCCAACACTCCCAGCAACTTCAAATCGCGACGTGGTCCGACCGCGTAGCTCGACACGGAGACTTGACGTGAACGGAGCCCGTTCAACGCTTGCTTCAGCGAGTCGGAACTCAGCAAGTTCACGGTGCTCATGCCGTCGCCGATATAAAGAACCGTTGCCGTTGAGTTCTGTGGCAGAGTCTCCGTCACGGCCGTCAGCGCGGCTTGCAGGTTCGTTGCTCCCAACGGTGCTCGTTGCTTCAAAGTGGTCATAGCATCGCGAATCACGTCGCTGTTGGGAGCGACGAAGTCAGCCGTCAATGGCGTGGCTTGAACGTCGACCGCGAAGAGGCTGACGAGATCATCGCTCGGCAATCCGTTGAGGAACGCTTGCAGGACTGCGAAGCCTTGCGTCCGGTGCTCACCGAATTGGCTGGCGGACGTGTCCATCAGAACGACGTGGTGCCGAACCGTTTTCAGCTCGGGAAGACCTTTCGCTCGCAGACCGACCGCGACGAAGGACTCGCCGGACGGTGCGGTGTATTTCAAAACTTCGCCGTTCGCAGCGGCTGCGACCGGACGCTCTGCTGCCCATGTGGCTCCCAATGGAAGCACACTCAAACACGATCCCAACATGACACGAGCAAAGAGCTGCGATGAACGAGACATGAGCCACTCCTAAATGCGATGAGTTGCGGCGAAGTCCGAACGGACGATCTCCAGCGCGGAAAGGCGACCGCATCTTACTCAGTGATTCGGACGGATTAGAACCAATTTTTGCCGAGATTCTCCGCTAGGCCCAATTTACCCCGAGTTGCCAGCTTGCGGCTCGCAAGCGCCGAGCAACCGGTTTCGCAGGCATGAAAGCTCCGGTGTGCTCAACCGCGACGACATGCCGATGCGAACTCTCGTGATTCCCCTGATTCTTCCGACCGCGATAGCCCGATGAATTCCATGAGAGAAGGTCGGACCCATTGGTCCGATCGAACGGGCCGTGACGTCCGTTCTTCGCACTCCGACGGAGCGGGTCATGCGGCATTACCGGTATCGGATCGTGACGTCATTGCTGATGCTGCTGCTCACGGCCGGCGGCTGGCTCGGGATGCACGTCACTCGCTCGGAACGGACTTCAGAAATTGTCCGAGTGTCCGATTGGACGCCGCAGACGTGGTCGCGGCTGGACGGTCACGGCTCGAACGCGGCGTGTGAACTTCCGGCCGGGCAGCGTTATCGGCTCGTGCTGGGATGTCTGGCTGACGCGACCCATGAGTACCGGGTGAGTTTGCGCCTGACGAAATCGCCACTCAGTTCGCGAGGCCGTGACAATAGCGAAGCACACGCCGAAGTCCTCAAGCGGCACACAGGCAAGCGGACTCGGCCGCTGACTTTGAGCAGTGCTCCGTCAATGGATCGTGTTGATGTGAGTCAGCCGCTCGTTGCACCGCAGGAATTCTTTCTGCACGTCACCGACGGTGAACTCGACGATCCGAAGCAGTACGCGCGGATCAGTGCTGCCAACGTGGCGTGCGGAAGTCGTGTGCGAGTCTTCGTCGATCAGCAACTGGCAAAGGGGGAGGTTTCGCAATCGCGAATCGATGAACTCGTCTGCTTGTTGGAATCCGATGTTGTGCCGCGCGTGGAATCACAGTTTGGTCCGTTGCGTGACGTGGATGGCGATGGTCGATTGGCGGTTGTGCTGACGCCGTGGTTGTCTCGCTTGCAAGGAGGCCGCACTGCGATCAACGGCCTGGTACGGAACAGCGATTTTCAACAAGATGTGTCGCCGCCATTCAGCAATCGTCGCGACATGTTGTTTCTGAATTCGTCATTGCCGAGCGACGCGGCGTTGCGAGATTTGTTGTCGCACGAGGTCGCTCACGCGGCATGCATCAGTCAGCGACTCTCACGCAAAGCGACGACGTTGCGTGACGAAGAAGATTGGCTCAGTGAAGCGCTCGCTCACTTGGCCGAGCCGGGTTGGAGCAATCTCGACGATCGAGTCGTTGCGTTTCTCGACGATCCGTCGCGGTACCCGTTGGTCGTTCCCGATTACTATCGCGCCGGCTTGTGGCGAAATCCCGGATGTCGCGGAGCCACGTCTCTGATGACTCGCTGGTGCGTCGAGCGAGGCGAACCCGATGTCGTTCGCCAACTGGCTCAATCGACGGAACGTGGGACACGAAACCTCGAACGCGCCACGAAGCGGCGCTTCGCGGATTTGTTCCGCGAGTGGAATCTCGCGATCGCGACTGGGGACGGACTTCCGGCTGAACTGGAAAGCGTGTTGCATCGGCATGGTTCAAACGGGTTGCGACCGATCGTTTGCCGCGAAGACTCCAGCGGTCAAGCGGTGGTGATTCGCGGGACCGCGTTCGCCGTTGTGGACTTGTTGATGGACGATTCCACGGCGCGGATGCTGCAAATCGTCGGCGACTCGGCCGCGAAGTGGCAATTCTCGATTTGCCGCTGGCCTGATGAATCGAGCGAAGTGCCAGGCAACAACTCGCTGGCAGCGATCAAGAGATAAATCCGCGACGACCGCAGCTTGGCGTAACTTACACCGTCATCATGTGAATTCGATGGTCGTTCCCGGTTGCGCGACGACCAAGTTGGGGAGTTTCAATGCTCGCAGTTCCTCCAGGATTTGCGACTCGAAGGCAAACTTCACATGGATGACGTAGACCGGCACTGTTCGTTGTAGTTTGGCCACTTCGTCGCGGAAGAGATCGGGCGTGAGATGCGCCGCCTTGTCGGCCAGCCAGAGCATTGAGTTTGGGAAACTCGCCTCCAGAAAGATTCCCTTCAATCCGGGAGTTTGGTTGGCGACTTCCCAGACCCGTTCGGTCGGTCCCGTGTCGGAAACGAACATCACAGACACGCCGGTTGCCAACTCTTCGACGAGAAAGCCGAACGCGGGGACGACGTGCTTCAGTTCAATCGGCGTGATTCGAAGTCCACAAACCTCAACCGGTAGCTCGGCCTCGAATTTTTCGAGCCGCAGGAACAGGGACTCCTCGCCAGACAATCGGATCATGTCGGGCCAGATGCGGTCATTGAATAGGTCGCGTTGCAGTGTCTCCAAGACTTGTTGACTGCCCCAGACGGAAGGGCAACCCGGGCCGTGGCTGTAAACGTTGTCGATGAAGATCGGCAGCGTCGCCAAGTGGTCGAGATGTGAATGCGATAGGAAGACGTGCTGAACTTTCCGCTGAGCCTCCAGCGGCGACAACAAACCCAACACACCGGCGTCGATCGCCACGGTCTCGTTGATGAGATAGGTCGCCAAGATGTGATGCCGGCTCGACTCACCAACGGACGAAGGAACGATGTGGACTTTCATAATTGAACACTCGAAGACACAGGGCCAAGTTATTTGGATTGCATCACGATCACACCGTTCCAATTCGCCGGAGGTTTACCGTTGTTCTGCGTGATGTACAGCATCAGGAAGTCTCTCACTTTGTCATGTTCGGGCAACAGATTGAGTTGGTCGAATGCGTCAC
>JAYVQJ010000425.1:0-8187 GCA_043777235.1 Planctomycetia bacterium | reverse complement strand
TTTAGGGACGATAGTCGCGACCGATCCGGACGGTGATCCGGTGACCTATTCGAGTCCAACCAATTTAGCTAGCTTCGGCCTGACGCTCATTCAAGTTGTCCTGCCGGACGGGCGCAATGCGATCAAGGTCGTCGCTAGCGATGCCATTAAATTGTGGGAAAAAATAATTGGCGATCCGGGAGCCGTACTTGAATTTCGAGCTTTTGATGGGTGGCTCACTGCGGCAACGCAGATCTTTATCACTACGAGTAGCTCATCGAAAGGTGGCGGAGGAGTGCCACCGCCAGCGTGGTCCGCAATTCCTGGATACCCTGCGGCACTGCCTCCAGCGGGGCAAGTGACGGTGATTGTCGCAACTCGCGGCGTTCATTCGTTTATAATCACGTTGGATGCGACCGGGAAGAGTGCATCTTGGTCAGGCAAGAACGATGGGACATTGAAAGCGGGTGCCGGTGATTTTGGCGTATACGAAAGCTATGAGCCTGGAAAGATGGGATTTAAGGTTGTCGGTACTTACAATCGGGGATTTGTCGAAGCAAGTTTCACGGCAACGATTGCAGCCGTTAATGCAGCAGCGAAGCCATACATCCCTTTATCCAACAATTGCCATTGTGTGTCGTCAACGTTGTTAGATAACGCTGGACTTCCGAAGCCAACGACCCCCTTTACTGCACCTAGTGGTCCAGTTCTCGGATCTAGTCCCGTTAGCGGATGGGGCAAGAAGCCAGATGGAGTACCATAATGAAAAATAAATTGATGACTCGTCGAAGTTCTTTATGGATGGTGCTCGTCGTTTGTTCGGGAGTATCCGGCTATTGCATTGGGCATTTTCATGACTATTCAGTTCAGAGGCAATTGATCGTACTGAGGCTGGCTCTAACGTCATTGGGTGCCGACACAACTGAGCCTTTCGCGTACGCACTAGTCGATGAACTCGACATGGTTAGATCGTTGCGACAACAGGGAGCGGTCGTTGAAACGGCTGTATGCTTAGGGCAATTGCACTCAAGTTCAAACCAACATTGCCGCTTCGCAGCGACGATACTACTCATGGAACTCGATGGAGGTGCGGCAATTGCCCTTCCGTTTTTGGAGGAGATTGCGTCAAACAAAACTTTGCCTGAAAAAGTACGTAAGGACGCAGCAGATGCCATCGAAGGAATTTTGGAGAAACTCTGCAGTCGTCGGGCCAATCGCGCAGACTCACCTCAAGCGATGTGAGCGGTTGGCATTCATGTATTCGCCCCTCGCTTCACCGTGTTGCCTGATCGGGTTGTGCCGGGCTGGTCCTTTGGTGGCGCGGCTCGCCTGAAATTGTCGTTGTCGGCCACGATCACTTCCCAATCACCGCCGCTTGCGCGGGATTGTTCTTCCACTTCGCCTTCGCGGCGAAGTCCGTGATCGACAGTGTCTCTTGTGCCTTGTCGGTTTGAGCGACGTAAAACAACTCGGCCTCGATGCCCGGCTCGGCCTTGAAGTGACCGTCGGCGGAGACAACCGCGACTTGGCCTTCTTCGGCGATCAAGTGGCCGCGGAGTTCCCCTTTGGCGGTGTCCCAGAAACGGACGGTGCGATCTTCGCAGCCGGCGCTGACGGACTGTCCGCTGGGAGTCCAAGTTGCCGAAATCACCGGAGCCATCGCGACCAGCGTGTGAACTGCCTTGTCTGCGTTGACGTCCCACAACTGCAACGAGTGACCGCGACGTCCCACCGCGATCAGCGATCCGTTCGGAGACCACGCCAGCGTTGAGATGGTGGAATAGGAATTTGTTTTGACGGTGGTCTTCATGAGTTTTCCGGACCCGGGATTCCAGAAGTTCAGCCCTTCATCCGCGCCGCTGGAGCAGAGCACTTTGCCATCAGGCGAGAACGCCGCCGCGAGCACCGGATAGCCAACGTCGATCGAAGCCGTCTGTTTGTTGGAGGTCAGGTTCCACATCTTGAGCGTCTTATCGCTACTCCCCGACGCCAACAGTTTCGCCGCTGTCGGTACCGCCAGCAGCGTGACCGCTGCCGTGTGTCCTTTGAATTCTTGAAGCAGCGGATCATTGGGATCTTTCGCATCCTTCTTGCCACCGGTTTTTTTCGTTGCGTCCTTCTTGCCAGCATCGCTCGCGGGTTTTGTCTCGGCCGGCGTCGTGGCTGGGTCGGTCGTTTCAGTCGGCTTCTCGTCATCCGTCTTCTTGCCGGCACCGGGCTTCTTGTCCGGAGCCTTCCAAACTCGAACCGTCTTGTCGTACGACGCCGAGGCCAGCGATTTTCCGTCCGGCATCCAGGTCACGGCCTGAACCAACGACGTGTGACCTTTGTAAGTCGCCAATGGCGAACCAGAGGGAATCTCCCACAACCGCACCGTGGCATCGGCCGACCCGGTGGCCAACATCTTGCCGTCGCGCGACCAACTGAAGGCATACACCGGAGCCGTGTGCCCTTCGAGCTTGCACTGCAACTTCCCGGACGCCGGATCGCAAACCGACGGCGTGTTCGTGTAGATGCCGTTGATGAACGGCTTGCCGGGAGTCCAAATCGGCGGGTACTGCCCGCAGGCATCAAACGTTTGCTTGATCTTCGCCGCTTCGACATCCCAAACAACCGCCGTTGTGATCGTCGTCGTCGCCAGCAACTTGCTGTCGGCGGACCACGACAGTGACGACGTCGCGCTGCCAATCAGCGTTTTGATTTCTTTGCCGGTCGCGGTTTCCCAGAGCTTTACGACTCCGTTCAACGGCGCGGACGCGAGCATCTTTCCATCGGGAGAATACGCCACGGATGTCGCGGGCGATTCGATCGTTCGTGTCACCTTCTCGGTTTCAAAGTCGTAGATGCGGATCCCCTTCGTTCCGGCGACCGCGACCTCTTTGCCGTCACGAGCAAATGCCACCGCGTTTGTGGTATCTCCGTCGGTCAGCAGGAATTTGTTTTGCCTCACTGCCGAAAGCTGCCACAAGCTGACCGGTGTATTCGTGCTGACGAACGCCACGACTTGTCCGTCCGGAGACCAATCGAGACTCACGATCCCGGTGCCGATCGCGACCTCTCGTTCCTTATCGTTGTTGATGAACTCACCGCGCACCACGTCGTACACCAACATGTGCCCGCTGTTGCCGGTCGAGAAAGCAATCTGCCTCCCGTGCGGTGCCCACGCCACATAGGTGACAACGCCATGCGGGCTGCGGATCGCTCGTCGCAGCACGCCCGTCTTGACGTCCCAGAGTCCGCAACTCCCGTCATGCGCGCCGGCCGAGGCCAACGTGTTGCCGTCCGGAGACCACGCCAGTCGGTAGACGTAGCTGTTATGTCCCAATAGACACTTGATGAACTTGCCGGTCTCGACCTCCCACAAACGGATCGTGCCGTCGAGGCCACCCGTCGCCAGTGTCTTTCCATCGGGACTGATCGCGACGTGATACATCGCGCCGCGATGTCGCCGAGTCTCCAGCGTCCAGCTCATCACGCCGTTGATCTTCGCCGGCCGCTGTACCAGAGCACGCCCGCTCAACGGATCACCCGGCTTGATCCTGATCGGCTCGCCGGGAATTTCGACCGTCTCCGCGCCGGCGGCACTTATCGCCGACAACTCAAACGGGACGAGCAGGACGCTGGCCATCAGAAGACTCTTTGCCCACGTCCAACTCTGCTTCAGCACCCATCGTCGGCGAGTCATCACTCACCTCCCGCTGAAATCTGGATTGTGAAATCGAGCGACTGATCGCTCCTCGCAGAACGCGAACCGCTGATTGCGGCGCGACCACGATAATCACTGCCCCACCGCCACCAACAGTCTCACGCGAGTCACGCACGGCTGGCTAATTCATGAAATTGTGAAATCTGTAGCCCGACCCCTTGTGGGGCGGATGATTTCGATTCGATTCGATTTTCGAAGAACTCTTGAATACTCCGACCCACAAGGGGTCGGGCTACAGCTTGTCAGACATGACGAATAGGACCGTGCTTGTGAGTCATTTGATCGAATTCAGGTACGCCAAAAGGTCGGCCATCGCCGTGGGATCGAGCTGTTTCTCGATTCCTTCGGGCATGAACGACAGGCCGGTGCTCTTGAGCTCGTCGATGTTGACTCGCAGCACGGACTCGGTCGTGTTGTCCGCTTTGCGAAGCGTCAGGCTATTGGCGGTTTCGGCGGCGATCATGCCCGTCAGGGTGCGGCCACTGTCGAGCACCACGACGTAGCTCAAGAACTGCGGCTTCACTTCGCGGTTCGGGTCGAGAATGTTGAGCAGCACGGCCGCCGTCCCTCGGTCACGGATCGCGTTGAGGTCCGCACCGATCGACTCGCCGAAGTTTTCGAGTTTGTGACACGCCGCACACGTCTTGCGGAAGTGCATGCGCCCCCGATCGACGTCCCCTTTGAGTTCGAGAGATTTTTGATAGGCATCAACCACATCCTGCCGCCGCGCGAGCGTTGATCCGGCGAAGAGTTTCGTGGCTCGGTTACGAATCGCAGCGTCACCGTGTTGCTTGAGCAGCGCGATCCGCGCCGGATCGAGATCGGCTCGCGCGATCGTCTGCTCCTCGACTGCATCGAGAAACGCCGTGAGCCAGCTCGCACGAGTAAACAGCGTCTCGACGGAAGTCGCTCGCAACTGCGGAGTCTGTGACGGCCACGCGGTGATGATCAGGCTCGGTACTTCAGCGACGTCGAATCGCGCGAGCGTCTCCAGCGCAGCCAACTGCACTGGCTGCGGCTGCTTCGATTGCAGCAACTCGGCGAACAGCTCTTTCGTGTCGGTCAACGACGACGATGCGAGTGTCCGAACGGCGGCCGCTCGGTCGGCCGGAGACTTCGCAACATCGCGTGCGGCGATGATCGCATCGCGAACCAGCGACGCAAGAATCTCGCGCGCCTTGCCACCGGTCGCTCCGGCCAACATCTCCTTCGCGGCTGGTTGCTTGCTGACAAGGTTGCGGACCAATTCTTCTGCCAATGATTTGTTGTTGGCATCCGCCGCCAAGAGATCAAGCTGCCGAATCATCGCTGCCAATTCCGCTTTCGAATTGGCCGCTCCGATCTGCACCGCGACCGCGTTGAGCATCGTTTTGACATGCGACTTCGATCTCGCATCTGGATCACTGAGCAGCGCCGCGAGAAACTCGCCTCGTCGCGAACCGATCGAACTCAGGATCGCCAACGGCATCCACGAGTCCGCGCCGTCGCGTGCCGCGAGTTTGCTGAGCGTGCGTGTTGTCTCGTCGCCTGAGAACGCACCGAGTGTGAACGCGACTTGGTAACGGACTCGCAAATCGGAACTGTCTGCCAGCGCAATCACGGCGTCTCGAACGTCTGCTTGATCGGCGAAGGACTCAGCGAGTCGGAGCGCGTGCAGCAATTCCGGAGGATGGGCACTCTTGCCCGTCCCGTCCGGCGATTCGGGACGGCCGAGGGCGGCCATCCTCCAAAGCGATGCATCCAACGCTCCCAAACCTTGCAGCGAATACATCGCCATCACGCGAGCCAGCGGCGACTTGGAATTCATCGCGAGTTCACGCAGCGGTGCAATCGCCGCGCGGTCCTGTCGCTGATAGATCAACCGCGATGCCGTGTCGCGATGCCAACCGTTCGGGTGCTCGAAGAGTTTGACCAGTTCCACCGTCGGCAGATCGCCGAGTCGCGGTGTCGGCTTGAAACGAAAACCGTCCGGCGCGATCCGATAGATGCGGCCCTTGTCCGCACCGGCGGCGGTGTCCATGTGCTTGAGGATCGCCGGGGCGAGGAACGCGGCTCCTTCGATCAACTCGCGGTACATGTCGAGAACATACAACGTCCCATCCGGAGCGTTCGCGAATTGTACCGGACGAAACCAGTTGTCGGTCGATGCGAGGAATTCAGCATCGAGGTCCGCTCGATGTGCCGTCAGTCCGACGCCGTTCGGTTCGAGCCGGGCGCGGTACACGAGATTGTTCGCGACCTCACCGACGAAGAGCTGCCCGCGAAACTCCGCCGGCCACGCATCGCCGCGATAGACCGTGATGCCGGTCGCTCCGGTGAAGAATCCGGAGGGCGTGCCTCCCTCGTCGGAACCGGGAATGACTCCCGATTTTCGCAGCCGAGTTCGCAGCACGCGCCACGGCTCGATCTCGCTGGTCCGCATCAGCTTTGTGAACTTGCCATCGGGAGCAATGTTGATCGCCGCCGCCGGAGCTTGCAGATACGGATTCCGCGCGAGGTACTGGCCGTCGTACATGACGAGATGCACCGGTTCGCTGTTGCCGCAGACGAACGCGTGCAGACTCCAATCGTCGAGACTCATCCCGTGCTGTCCGCCGCCGCTCGTCGCGGCAATCGTCATCGCTCGCGGTTCGAGCAACAGATGCTGACCGCGCACGTTGATTGGCTTCAACGTAGCCGAGTCACTCCGTGACTCGGATTCTTTGACATTCGTCACGCTGGCCACTGCCACCACATCGCCACCATCCAGCCCGCACGGAATGTGAAACCGATTGTCGATCCGCCAGCGGAACGAATTCAGCATTCCCTCGCCCGCTTTGTCTTGACCGAATCCCGTGAAGAGTTTTCGTCGCACATCCGCCTTGCCGTCACCGTCGGTGTCTTTGCAGAAGAGAATGTCCGGCGCGACTCCAACCAAGATGCCGCCGTCCCAACACGCGACCGCCGTCGGGTAATCGAGATCGCTGACATAGACCGTTGCTTTGTCGTACCGCCCGTCGCCGTTGGTGTCCTCCAACATTCTGATCGAGCCTTTGCCGTGCGGCTTCGAGCTCGCGTATTGGTTGTATTCAGGCAGCTCGACGACAAACGCGCGGCCGATCTCGTCAAAGTCCATCGCCATCCGCGAGCGAATCAGCGGCTCAGCCGCGACGATCTCTGCGTGAAAGCCGGCCTTCAACCGCATCGCGTTGAGCGATTCCTCCGGTGACTTCGGGGCAATCTTCGGCAACTCGGCCGAGTAATCCTTGTCGGCACTGTCCTTGTCTTGAAACGCAATCGCCGTGGACGCCATCGAAGCCATCCACAGCACGCTGAACAGACCGAAGACTCGATTCATCGTGGACCTTTCTTTCGCAGAATAATCGCCGCTTAAAAAGGAACCCGAAGCGTCAGCGAGGGTCAGATTCACGCGGCAACTTCGCACTCCCTCGCTCACGCTTCGGGTTATTGGTTCGACGGTCTGACTTGCGACGATGTAGGGTGGGACAAGCTCGCTTCGAGCGCCGGCCCACCAGAAAGCCTGCTGAAAATATCTGGTGGGCCGGCGCGGCGAAACGCCGCTTGTCCCACCCTACGGTCAGTCAGACAGTCGAAGTAGCGGGTCTAAACGAAATCGCGAGGCGGCCGAACTTTGTCGGGAGGACGCAGAAAGCGGGCTGCCGCGCCGATGGCCAACAGAATTGGCAGATACTTTCGAGGAGCTCGAACGACTGCGATGAACATCAAGACGATCACCGCCAGCTTGAGCAACGAGACCTCGGCCCACTTGCCGAGCGTTCCGTCTTTTGGCAACGCCAACCACAAGGCTCCGAGCACCACGCCGACTCGCGAGCAGATCCCCTGCCAAAGATCGGCGGAGTCCTTCGGTCCCGTGAAAAACGTCACGACGAACCCGGCCAAGAACGCCAGCGCCAGCCAGCCGACCAGGCTGCGATTGATCGTCACCTTTTGATCCACGAGTTTCATCCTTCTTGACGCGGCACCAGCTTCACCACGAGAAACGGCCTCTTGTCGCTTCGCGGCGAGCGGGACTATAAACCTGCCCGCTTGCAACGCCTACGGTTGGAGAGACCGCTCATGGATGAGCCGCTGCCGAACAATGATCCGCTTGACGAACCGACTGCCGATGACGCAGCCGCGTGGGATCAGCCATTGCTCGCCGATGATCTGGAAGCGGCGTACCTGCGTGCCCTGGAAGCAACCGACGCCATCGAACGTGAGATCGACGCGGAAGGCGAAGTCGATGCCGACAGCGAACTGACAGCCGTCGTCGATTCTGAATTGAGTGACGCCTCAAACGGATCACTCGAAAGTTCTCCGGTCACATCTGGTACGACGCCGGAATCTCTGGCTGAACCATCCGCACCGCGCGTCACCGAGAAGCAAGTTGTTGAAGCGGCACTGTTCGTCGGCGGGGCACCACTGACCGCGAAGAAGCTCAGCTCGCTGTTTCACACCGATCACGGATTTGGTTTCGTCGAGTGTCTGCTCGACGAACTCAA
>JAYVQJ010000424.1:0-8205 GCA_043777235.1 Planctomycetia bacterium | reverse complement strand
CGCTAGCCCCGGTTTTTGCGGCACGAACCGGGGCTAGCGCCGCGCGGCTAATTCTGGGACTTCGTATCAGACAGTCGAATCTAACCGGAGGCTGACGTCCTCGGCTCGCCGAAGTGTTCCATCGATGGCCGCGTGAGCAATAACGAATCGCGACGAGAGGAACTCGTCAGCGTCCCCGCTGATTGCCGAATTGGGCGATCTGCCAGCGGGACGAGAAGCGATAGCCCAAGCGAGCGGCCTCGGCCTCCAGCCAATCGGAGCGTGCCGCGAGTTCTTCGCGTGTGCGAGCTTGCGGCATCAGCCAGACACGCTCGCCGGGAACTTGTGGCCAAGCGGCAAGATACGCGGTGATCTCGGCCAGATCCGTCGGGACATCGATCACAAATTTGAACTGGTAATCGGTCGCGGCGATCAATCGTGCGATCACTTCAGGTTGCGATCGCGATTGCTCGTGACGTGTCTGCCAGCGAACAGCTTCGATCGAAGCGACTCGCGACGGCGAAGAGTTCGCCAGCTTCGGACTGATCGACATCAAACTGGCCGGCGCGGGACGGAAGACCGTACCGGCGGTCTCGATGGTGACGAAGTGCTTGGCCGCGAGCAGTTGCTCGCACAACGAAACGCAATCGGGTTGCAAAAACGGTTCGCCGCCGGTGAGCACGACGTGCTCGATCTCGAATGCTCGAACCTGGCGGACGAGTTCGTCGACAGCGACGTGCGGACCTTCCGGATTCCACGAAGTGAACGGCGTGTCGCAGAACCAGCATCGCAAATTGCAACCGGTCGTGCGCACGAACACAGACGGAGTGCCGGCAAATTGGCCTTCCCCTTGGATCGACAAATACAGCTCGGCAATACGCACGACGAACGACGACCTCGTTGTAGGATGGGCACTCTTGCCCGTCCCTTTTGCACGAAAAAGCGGTCAGGCAAGAGTGCCCAACCTACGAATGTGTTCCCAGCCAATAGCTGTAGACGAAGACGACCCCCACCGCCACACAGCCGAAGATCAGCAACAGTCGTGCGAGTGGTTCGTTCTGGCGAGCAACCACCTGCGAGATTGTGACGACGAGTGCCACCATTCCCAGCTTGAACCACACCATGCCGGAGAAACCCCAGCCGTGAAAGAACCAACGGGCGATCGGGTTCGACTCGACGAAGCCACTGTTCCGGTGCAACAACGCCCAGGTCGCGACGATGTCGCCGAGGTTCAAAAGAATGTACCAAGCCGTCTCACTTTCGAGCGGCAGGCCGCGCGGCTTCTTCTTAGCCATGAATCAGCTTTCGCAGATCGGTGGACGAAAAAGTAGATCGGTCACTCCGTGACCGGAATGTTCGAGTCACGGAGTGACTCGTCTACTTTGCCGATGACCCCTGAATCAGCTTTCGCAGATCGGCCAGAGCCTTCGGAATCTCGCCATACGGATCGGCTTCCTCGTATTCCAACACGACGTAGCCGCGATAGTCGGCCTTGCGCAGGATCTCGATGACTCGGCCGAGGTCGGCGGGTTCCTTTTCCTTTTTGCTGGCACGAGTGATCGCGACTTTGACTTGCGCGTTGATCGCGTACGGCGCGATCTGTTCCAGCTCGGCATACGGATCGTCCGAGTGAAAGTTGCCGCCGTCGAGGTTCACACCGAACCACGGCGACGGTGAAACGGCTTTGACGATCTTCAGCAGTTGCTCGGCCGTGCCCGTAATGCCGCCGTGATTTTCCAGAGCGAGAAAGACCCCTTTTTCGGCGGCGTATTCCAGCGACTTGTTGATGCCGGCAACGCAACGTTCAAACGAGGCCGCTTCGGTTTCTCCTTTCGGCACGTTGCCGGCAAAGATGCGAATGACCGGCGCGCCCATCGTGGCCGAATGATCGATCCACTCGCGAGTCAGTTTGAGTTGCTTGTCCAATTCCTCGCCGGCCGGCTTGCAGAAATCGTTGCCGATCGCCGTGCCGGAGACATCCAAGCCCAATCGGAACGTCTGCTCTTTGATCGCGATCAGATACGACTGCGAAAACTCTTTCGGAAAGTAGTAGGAAGTCAGCTCGGTCCCATCGAGATTCTGATCGGCACAGAATTGAATGAAGTCTTCGAGCCGCATCTTCGCCGCCGCGAGTTGCTCGGCCGTGCCGCGATTCGGCAGGAACTTATTGAACGAGTACGCCGCCAGACTGAGCTTCATGTGACTCTTGCCGTTCCGAACCGGCGGCTCGGCAGCGATCGTCGGCTTCGCGAATGCCAGCGCAGCCGCTCCGGCGGCGAGTCCGCAGTGAGTGAAGAAAGCACGACGTGAGTTCGGTGAGTCGGTCATGGGATGCTCCAAATGGGTGATTTCAGATTTCAAATCTCAAATCTAAGATTTCAGATTTCAAATTTTCTGACATGAGCCGATTGCAGGCATCATGCGGATGCCATTACTGGGTCGTATTCATGTAGCCCGACGTCGCCGACGTCGGGAATAGCCGACTTCAGCGAAGTCGGCCTACAAATGGGGTGGTCTGTATCGACGCAGTAGCACGACGCGCGAGCGAGTGGTTTGCCAAGAATCACCACTCGCTCGCGCGTCGTGCTGGTTTCCATCGCATCGTCACGACCGCCACTGTACGGCAAACGGGCCTGCCCTGGCAGTACATCACGGAGGGATGCGACCGACTTTCGGCTCCAATCCGATGGCCGAAAGAGAGCGAAGACTAACGGAACGCTGCTTTCCCGATGGACCGCGATTCTCAGCCGTCTTTGCGTTCCAAACGGCAGGCACTCAATTCACACGCTGCCTTGCCATGACCAGTTTCTTCCAGTCGAACGTGCCGCTTCCTTTGTCATAGGCTTCTTCGGCCTGCGACCGGTCGATGATGAAGACCGCGCGGTGCGTGTCTTTGACGCCGTCGCCGTCGACATCCATTTGGCCGCCGATTCGGACGGCACCGTTCGGCAGTTCCACGCACTCGAACATGCCGATCGTCACGAAGACCACGAACACGTTGCTGCGAGTCGTGCTGTTGCCGGCGATCTTCGAGAGCAACCGATGCCGCAGGATCGGATCGACGCTGGCATTCAGGAATTCGGTGTCGCCGTTGCCGATTTCCAATAACAGGTTCCCTTTGTCAGTGGGATTGAAAACGCCGGGTAGCGGGAGTCTTCGCAGGAGCGTGTCTTCGAGACTCGATTTCGACCCACCGATGTTGCGAGTCGGCTGCATCAGGCCGATGTCCCGGAAGGGACGCGACACTCCCGAAATCGGCAGCGGCAATCCCGCAGTCGGGTCGATACCGTCGCGAGAGATCAGGAAGTTATACCAATAGTCACGAGTCCAAGGTTCGGTGGTCACAGCGGTCGGACGCAGGCCATAGTCCCAATTGCCGTTGCCGTTGAGATCTTCAAAGGCATCCAAGATACCGTTGCCATTGATGTCCCGTTCCGGCGCGGACATCAACTGCCGGTCATCCAGCAACGCGCCCAGAATCCGCGGATCGGAAATCCCATTGAGATTCAGCTTGCCCGGAGCACGCGTGAATTGCAGCGGATCGCCCAGTTGCCGGTGCATCCGCGTCGGCACTTCGACCAGCGACAAGAAGCGGTGGAAATGGTTCGGCGGATTCAAGTAGTTGGAGGTCAATAATCCGTCACCGTTGATATCTTCCGAGCCGTCCAAGACACCATTTCCGTTGTCGTCTTCTGTGTAATCAAGTTGTCCGTTGCCGTTGTAGTCTTCGCCGAAATCGAAGACGCCGTTGCCATTCGTGTCCATTTCGCCGGCATCTTGAATGCCGTTGTTATTCGTGTCCTCCGAAGCTAACAACACGCCGTTTTCGTCTTGGTCTTCACTCCTCATGAGCACGGCCGCACCGAACGTGAACGGGCCACCTTTTTCGAGCTGCCCTTGTTGAGCCGCCACCGTTCCTTTGGGTGTCTCCGGCGGTCGCCGCGAGTCGACTTGAATGCGCGTCACCGCTCCGGGGCCGTGCAACGAAATCTGGAACAGCTCGATCACCGAGGCGAAGTCGCGATCAAACACCGGTTGGAACAGGAGTGTTGACGCGGGGCTAATGGTGTTCGTCTGGCCGATGCTGTTTTTGTGCGGCGAGGGGCCACTGCCGGTGCTGACAGAGACGCCGTTCGCGTTGAGCGGCACGCGCCGTTCTTGCGAAGCAAGTACGGTCATTGCAGCAGACGTTTCGTTAAGCATGCTCAGCGCATTGGCCTGCGTAGTCATACCGCTGAAACTCAGAGACCGACGAGTGACATTGCGAAACGTGTCGACGGTGATGAACGGATTGGACGTCACCGCAAGCTGCGGCAGATTCGGATTGAGCCGGCGTTCCAAACGGAGCGCCGTTTTATCCGCAGAGCCGCTGCCATTGCCGGGATTGTTGCCGCGGCTCAGGAAGTCACCGTTCGCCGCCACTCCGTTTGTGAGCGCGAAATACGTCGACTGTGACGTGTGCAGCAAATCGAGCACGTTGTTTTCCGGTGCGAGAGTCGTACCGACATACAACGTCCCCGCCGCGTTCAGAGGATACGGCGCAATAAGTTCGTCGTCACGAGTCGCTCCCATTGATGCCGTACCGGTGTAGTCGATGAACAACGACGACGATCCCACTGACGAGGGATCGGCCGAGGCAATCGTGAATAAACCGCCGTTAGGGACACTCCCCACACCCGACAAAAACGTCACGGCGTTTTCCGTCGCGTCGATCACACCATCATCGTTGTCATCACGATGAATCCGCCAAACACCCTTCGCGGCAGTGGTCGAAACAGTTGACGCCAGCGAAAGCCCCGTGGGGCTCGTGGGGCTGAGCGAGCGGAGTTCAACTTGGAAGAAGTTGAATGGTCCCGCCGTTTCATCGAACGGCGTGCGGTCATCGTTCATGGTCTGCGTTGGTTGATACAGCCACATCGTTTCGCTGAACGTCAACTCTTGAGCTTCGACTCCATAGACGACGAAGCGGCGGCTGGTTCCTAACGGTAGTAGCCCGGTGGCCGCGTTTGCGCCGTCGGTCGTGGTGAAGTCATCGTCTAGGTTCCAGCCGTCCGCCAGATTGTCGTCGTACTCAAACGCAGTGATGACGTTGTCGCGGTCCAAGGCGTCCACCATGTTGACGGCAAACTGAGCCATCTGGCGGCGGACTTTCCCGGAATACGCCGTGTCGCCGACCGTGGTCGCCAAGTTCGTCGAATCATTGCCGCCGCAGAACGTGTAGAGCATCACATAAATATCGCGAGCCATTTGCTGGCGGTCTCTACGCGCCCAGAACTCCCGTTCCCCTTCCGTCGTCGGTGGGAAAGCCGGCAGCGGACTGGCCGCAGGCACCGTCGTCAATGTCTTGTCGGTCGAATGCGGCGTCAGCGGACGATACGTCAACGGGTCGCGGATCGTGTTCGCGACTTGGTTTGGTCGTCGCTCGACATCCAAAAACTCGTTGATGTTGAGCCGGAACGTGTGCATCGGATTGGCGGTGTTGCCGAATTCGGTATTCAGCAGCCGTCGCAATTGGGGGCGGAATGGATCAGCGGATAGATAGGCTCCAGATGCGGCCCCGAGCGTGAACTGCGGCGGGTATTCCCATTTACCGTTGTTGTCGTAATCGACATTGAATTCCCACGCGCGGTAGTCGTCCGAGCCTGGCCAGCCCAATTCGCTGGCGTCGTCAACGATGCCGTTCTGGTCGTCATCGACGCCGGCTTGGCCTGGCTGGCCGTCTGATCCGGGATGCAGCATGCGCGGCATCGCGAACGTTTTGAAATCCCAGCTCGAGGTGGTGAAGCGTTTCGCGACGTCCAACTGATACTGAGTGCCGGTGCTGCCCGGTGAGAAGTTGCCGGGCATCAGGTCCAAGACGCGCGACGTGAGTCCCGTTCGATCGCGATCGGACTTGGTCATGTACAACGGCAGCGTGTCCTTCTCATCGAGCGGCTCGTCGTAGGGACGCAAGAGGTATTTCTTCTCCAGCGTCAACTCCGTCGGGTCGTCCGTTAAGTTGTTGCCGTTGTTCGCCGCCGGATACGGCGGAGTTCCAAAGTTGGCACCGATCAGCGTGTTCTGCATCAACGCACCGTTGAGCAATCCCTGCATACGGACGTTGCCATTCCCCGATGTATCGTCCCCCACACCCATGCTGTTGTACCGCACGAACATCACCGGGCCAGTGTCCAACACGCCATTGCCGTTGAGGTCTTCACCAGGATCGAGAATGCCGTTGCCGTTCGCATCTTCAATCTGACTGAACGATCGCAAGTCGAGTTGCTTGGGATTGGCGGTCCAATAACTCCCTCGTCCATTGAGCGCCAGCGGGTGCAGGAACGCCAACGATTGGCCTCCGAGGATTCCCGCCAGCGTCGTCGATCCCCCTTCGTTGCCGTCGCGGTTGTCGTCTTGATCCCACACGCCGGGGAAAGGAAACAGATTCCCCTGCGTCTGATGCACACCGATCGCTGGCCCGCCACCCGCAGTCTGGAGGACTTGCCACACGCGATTCGCCTCGCCGTAGCGTCCGGCATGAATCTGACGCGGCAGCGTGTATTCGACGCGGCCCTTGTTGAACCACCACCAATCCATATTGGCGAGATGCCGCACGGTCGTCGGCGTGTGGAAGTAATTCGTGTAATCGGTCAGGCTGGTCACTTCGCTGGGATGCGCATCCATCGCCCATTCCGGATTGATCTCCGTCGGTGACGACAGCCCCATGCTCGATCGGTGGAGGTCTTGGCCGTTACCGAAGTCCGTGGTCGCGGCCGTGCGCGTGTCGCCGGACAAGTTGCCGATGGCATTCAGATTCAGCCGCGAATCGAGATCCACGACCTTGTACGCAATCAGTGGGATGTACGTCGCCGTGGTCCCCGGCTTCACGAGCACCGGCCCATCAATGTCCATCCAGTTGCTGTCACGGATGCCGTCACCGTCGTTGTCCACGTCGTACTCAGGTAAGACGTTGACGGAGTTTGCAAGAACTGCCCCCAAGTTGTACGAGATCGGCAAACCATCCAGGACACCGTTGCCATTCTTGTCTTCACCGGCATCCAAGGTTCCGTTGCCGTTCGTGTCTTCCGAGTAACGGCGGCTGAAGACCCCTTGCTCGTTGAAGTTGCCATCACCATCCACATCGACCTTGAAGGGGAAGCCGCCGCTGAGGCCCGGTAACCCGGCGATCAACGCGGCATCCAACGGGTTGTTGGCGTCGAGGAACCGCTTCTCCGGAGTCACCGAGGTATTCTGCCGCCAGACATAAAGATTATCGGGATGCGGCCGAAACTGACGTGCGCCCGCGCCAGGAGCCGTTGACCAATTCGGCACCGGCACCCACTGATTCGCTGAGTCCATTAACCGCAGCAATTCGGGACGATGAAACGACGGCTTGACCACGCGCACTTTCGTCGGTGGGAACGAGCTGAAGTCCAACGTCCAGCCGTCGTAGGCCAGCCACACGCTGTTGATATCGGCGGCGGTGTAATCCGCATCGGGTGCCGTCATTACCGTCACGCGACGCTCGAACAACGGAGGCACACCGGTATGCAACACGGCGGGTGAGTCGTTGATTTCACGCAGGTCATAACCTGGCACGATTGCATCCGCCGTGTCGTCGCGATTCTGATCGACCACCAAGCCGGTCGCATCGGAATTCTTGCGGATCAGATTCACTCCCTCGCCTGAATACGGTTGCAGATCGCGACCCAGCAAGCTGGTGATGATCGAGTTCCGTGGTCCCCAGATCGCGCTATTCTTTTCATAGTCGTAGGAACCTTGAATCAACTGCCGCATCGACATGTCAAAGATCGCGTCGATGTCATCGCCCGGATCGTCGAGCCGCTTGGCCGCCTCCGCAAAATTCGTCGCGTTGTGTTGCTCCTGCGTGGCGAAGGTGAAGTACAGCATCCCCAGCAGCATCAACATCCCCAGCATCGCCAGCACGACAAGCAGAGTGCTCCCCCGCCGCCCATGCTTGGAGCAGGTCTTCCGACTGCGCCGCTTCGGCGACCGCAGACCTCCGTCACTCGACCAGGCCCACAACCCGAACGCCCCGCGCACCGCCCGCCGCGAAGCTCGCGCCGTCCGCCGCCGCACCATTTCCGACAAACCAAGCTGACGTTTCATAATTCCATTCTCCGGGCACTTGTGTCTCAAGAGTCAGTGCTACGTACGGGTGCTGTGACCCTAATCTTCGGTGGATGGTCTCTAATCGCCTTAGGAACGGGGCCGCAATAACTTCCC
>JAYVQJ010000423.1:0-8207 GCA_043777235.1 Planctomycetia bacterium | reverse complement strand
TCCCGTTTGTGGCTCTGTGTCAGGCGGAACTCCCAAAACGCTCCGCTCAACACAACCCACGCTGCCGTGAGCGACTGGTCCTTCCATATTGTCTACGGAGCACTCTGTTTTACAGCACGGTCATTTGTCTCTCGACAGGCGAGTTCCTGCAGGTTGCCCTGCACGACGGACTGCGGGCAGGACCAAACGTAGAAGAACATCGCTTCGCGAACCGCTCGCTCGGCGAGATGTCCGCTGACGAAGCCGGTCCCTTTCGCCGCCGCGAGATAGCTCTGAGCCAACCGGGTGACGTACGAGTTCGCTCGCAACCGTATCTGCTCGGCCGACCATGCGCCGGGTTCGTTCCGGCTTGCGGTGAGCAACGCTTGCTCTAGCGAGCGGCCTTCGTCGGCGAGTTGCGAGACAACCGATTCGAAGCTGTGCGTCGATTGCATCTCGGTCTGCAACGCACGCAACGTTGATCGAGCAGTCCCCAGCGCCAACGCCGAAGTTGTCAGTGATCCGGTTCCGCCACGGCTTCCGATCTTCAGCACTTCCGGCGCGGGGTCGGCCACAATTTGCTCGGGGCGCACAATCACGTCGCGCAATTCGATCGGTCCCGTTTGCGAAGCTGTCAGCGCGAGGAATTGCAACGGCGGTGCGATCGTCAATCCGGGATCGGTCGTCTCGATCACCGTCAGCAATTGCTCGCCGTTCGGGCACGTTCCGCCGACAACGATCCACTGAGCCGCTTGCGCACCGGTGACCCATGGAATGTGACCTCGCAGCCGATAATCCGTCCCGGCTGGTTCCGCCGTCACGGCCGGGCCAGGACCGCGTGAGCGCGACGTCGTCAGGTGCGAGATACCGACCGTCGTGAAACATTCTCCGCGAGCCAGTCGCGGCAAGCAGGTCTCTTGAAGGGCTTCACAATCGCATGTCACCAGCTTCTGTACTGCCGAGTTGAACTGCGTGAGGATGAACGCGCTCGTCAAACACGCATCGGCGAGTTCGAGATAGCCGTTGAGAATCTCCGGCTCATCAAGTTCGCTGCCGCCCCAATGACGCGGGATCAGCCAGCCGAACACGCCCTCCTCGGCCAGCCGAGCCATCTGCCGCGTAGGCCAGTGTCCGTCTGGTTCCAATGACCCGCGCCACGCGGCCAAGTCGGTCAACATTGTTGCGGAGATCATTCAAGAACCTCATCCAGGATAGCCGCCGAGCGTCGAGTTTTGTTCGTGTCGATGGAATTGAGAGACAGCCGATGCGTTTTAAGAACAAAGCCTTCAAATGACGATCAACGCCCGCATGGAACGATTGGGCCAGGCCACGAGACAGCGACATCGCCGCAGCACTTTCATTGCTCGGCGAGACACGAATTGACACCCCAATCGAGTATCCTAGAATCCGTTTCGGTGTGCCGAATGGGCGAATCATCGCCGGCAAGTTTTGATACCCCCACGGCACGCTCTTGCTCCCACTGGTCTCGCGATTGGTGGGAGTTTTTTTGTTGGCTGACCTCACTCTGGAGATTTTCGAATGAGTCGCTCGCCCGTCATGGCGGACAAACTTCCGCCGCTGTTTCTCGAATTGTTGGGGGACGGCTTCGAGGTCTTGCCGTGGGAGACGTCGGCCGGTTCCGATTCGCTACGCCGGGCCGAGGCGTTTATCACCTACAGCCATCCGAACGTCGATGGGCCGTTGATCGATCAAGCTCCGAATTTGAAGGTCGTCAGCAATCACGGAGTTGGTGTTGACCACATCAACCTCGCGGATGCGGCGGATCGAAACATCCCAGTGGGCAACACGCCTGGATGCTTAGACGGCTCGACGGCGGACATGACATTCGCGCTGATCTTGGCGACCGCTCGCAATGTCGTGATCGGTGATCGCTACGCGCGCAGTCCGGAGTTCACCGTTTACGATCCGTCACTGATGATCGGCAAAGAGGTTCACGGTTCGACGTTGGGGATCGTGGGAATCGGTCGCATCGGCAAGCAGGTGGCTCGGCGGGCGAAGGCGTTCGACATGCGTGTCCTGTATCACAATCGTCGCCGCGATCCGGTGGCCGAAGCCGAGTTCTCTGCCGAGTACCGCTCGCTTGACGATCTGCTGGCGGAGAGTGACTTCGTTGCGTTGAACTGTCCGCTGACGGCAGAGACCACGAATCTGATCTCGACGCCGCAGTTCGCGCGGATGAAGCCGTCGGCGATGCTCATCAACATGTCTCGCGGAGCAGTCGTTGACACCGATGCGTTGTACGCGGCGCTTCGATCGGGCCGTATCGCCGGGGCGGGCATCGACGTCACGCAACCCGAACCGCTGCCCCGCGATCATCCGTTGCTGACGCTGCACAACTTGGTGCTCACGCCACATCTCGGCAGCGCGTCGGATCAAACTCGTCGCCGCATGATCGAGATGACGATCGAGAATCTCCGAGCCGGACTCGCCGGCCGGCCCCTGCCGTACCGCATTGCTTAGAGGCTGACAAACAACCATGGAACGTGAGCCGGAACGCGCTAGCGTCCGGTTGTTCCTCGAACCGGACGCTAGCGCGTTCCGGCTCATAGACCGGTTCTTTGTCAGTCTCTTGACGTGATTTTTTGCAACGTGTCGCTGCAACTGGCACAGCTTGAATCGTCGGCACCGATCAGACGACGGAGGATCATTCCGCGCAAAACCCGCGTCACGCCGGAGCCGTTCTGCCGTTCTCTGTGTTGGATTTGCTGGGCCAACGCCGTGGTCCGAAGCCACTCACGCTTCGAGGAGACGACCATGAGTACTTGCTGGATGAACTTGAATTCACATTTGGTTTCGACTTGGAAGATGACGTCGATGCACGACTATCTCTAGACGATGATCGGGCTGCTGGCGACCGGTTGGTTTTTGGCGACGATCCGTCGTGCTTGAGAATCACCGGACCGCTCGCGAGAGTACGCCCCACAAGGAGTACTCATGAAAGGTCCGGGACTGCGAATTGATGTCGATGTGCGCCGAGCATGGCGCTGCCCTGTTTGCGGACAGGCTCAGCGGCTGACGATGGACATCACCGCGCCCCGTTGCCTCTGCGTACGCGACGGCGTGCCGATGAAGCTCGCCGAGGGACAACGTCCCGGCCGGCTCGATCTTCGGCCTGATCTGCGTTCGATGCTCGATCGCATCCAAGGGGGCGAAGAGTTCCCACGAATGTCGTCACCGTTGACCTCGGATTCCGAAGGCGCGCCGCGCGAAGGGGGATCAGGCGGCTACGGTGGCGCGAAGTCTCGCAATCGTCCGCCGCGCCCCGAACGATCTAGCGGCGACGCGGATCGACCGCCACGCGAAGATCGGCGCGAGGATGCGCCGCAAGCGGTGACTCCCGTCGAACCGGTGGTCGCGTCAGCACCGACTCAGGTGGTTGTTGATCGTCCGCCCCCCGCGCCCGCCCAGCAGGACGAGGACGACTTCGGCGCTGGCCTCGATGCCCATGAGTCCTCCACTCCCAACTAACCCGAAGCGTCAGCGAGGGCGAGCACTTCATGCGATGTTCATCAGGCTCAACGAGCGATCGCCCTCACAAACGCTTTTTGATGTTGTGCGGTTCTGCCTGAACCCGAAGGGTTCTCAGAAAGTAGCCGGTGGTCGCCGAAGGCGCACCACCGGAAAGCCGTCGAAAACGGCCTTCATCCCGGAGGGATGACAGAGAGCCGATGCTGCGATCCCTCCGGGATCGGAAAGGGATCTCCAACGACAACCGGTGGTATCGCTTCGCTCAACCACCGGCTACTTTCTGACAACCCTTCGGGTTGAACTGCAAACTGCGCAATATCAAAACTAACGCTGCGGGTTGTTTCTCATGGCTGACACGGAAATCGTCATTCGAGGTGCTCGCGAACACAATCTGCGCGGCGTCGATTTGCGACTGCCGAAAAACAAGCTGATCGTGATGACTGGTGTCAGCGGTTCGGGCAAAAGCTCGCTGGCGTTCGACACGTTGTATGCGGAAGGACAACGCCGCTATGTCGAATCGCTGTCGAGTTACGCTCGGCAGTTTCTCGGACAGATGCCGAAGCCGGAGGTCGATTCCATCACTGGACTCGCGCCGTCGATCTCGATCCAGCAAAAGACGTCGGGCCGCAACCCGCGCTCGACCGTCGGCACGATCACGGAAATCTTCGATTATCTCCGCGTGCTCTTCGCGCGAGTTGGACAAGGTCACTGCACGAAGTGCCGCCGGCCGATCACCGCTCAGTCGCCAGAGCAAATCATCGACAGCATCGCTCGGCTGGAAGAGGGGAGGAAGTTCCTGCTGCTCGCGCCGATCATTCAACGTCAAAAAGGAGAGTACCGCGACCTCTTCGACGACCTGCTGAAGCGAGGCTTCGTGCGTGCTCGCGTCGATGGCCGCATCGTGCCACTGAGCGCCGACTTGCGGCTTGACAAACAGATGAAGCACACGATCGACGTCGTCGTCGACCGGCTCGAAGCTGGCAAATCGTCGCGTTCTCGCTTGGCCGAGGCGGTCGAGTCGGCGCTGAAGCTGGCGGACGGTCGAGTCGTCGTTGCGACAGAAAACGATAGGGAGATTGGGGGATGGGGAGATGGGGAGAGGGACTCCGATCACCCCACCTCCCTATCGCCCGATCTCCCTATCTCCGACATCTCCGACCGTCTCTACTCCGCCCACTACGCCTGCACTCACTGCGGTCTCAGCTACGAGCCGCCGTCGCCACAGCTTTTCAGTTTCAACAGCCCGCAGGGAATGTGTCTCGACTGTAACGGACTGGGAGAGCGGTTCGAGTTTCAAATGGATCGGCTCATCCCGGACGACTCGCTGTCTCTTTGGGACGGCGCGATCGAAGTGCTCGGTCCGCTGAAAGACGTTGGCAAGTGGCGGCGACACATCTACGACGGAGTCGCCGAGACGTTGGAACTCGACCTCGGCTTGCCGAAGGGAGCGGTCCTCAAGACCGCATGGGCGGAGTTATCCGACGACGTTCGGAAGGCGCTGCTGTACGGCACCGGCTCGCGGCACATCGTCTTTCACTGGCGATACAGCGGCGGCGTTTGGAAACACGGCGGTACGTTTGAGGGACTGCTTCCCGAACTGCTCAAGAATTACGGCAAGACCCGCAACGTCGCGCGACGCAAGCAGCTTGAAAAGTACATGGAATTCGCCGGCTGCACGTCCTGCGGCGGTACGCGGCTCTGTCCGCAGGCGCGATGCGTGACAGTGACGTCGCGGAGTTGGGATAGGGAGATAGGGGGAAACGGAGATAGGGAGATAGGGGGAAGCGGAGATTGGGAGAGAAAACAGACAGCAAATGCACAACGCGACTCATCTCCCCATCTCCCCATCACCCCACCTCCCCACCTTGCCCTCCACGAAGTCTGCGCCCTCAGCATTCGCGATGCGGCGACGTTCTTCGAGGAACTGCAACTCAATCCGACCGAACAGCTCATCGCGAGTGAAGTGCTCAAGGAGATTCGCGGGCGGCTCGGCTTCTTGCTGCGGTGCGGTTTGGATTATCTGACTCTCGATCGAGCGGCACCGACGTTGTCGGGGGGCGAGACACAGCGCATCCGACTCGCCGGGCAGATCGGTTGCGGGTTGGTCGGTGTTGTCTACATCCTCGATGAGCCGTCGGTTGGACTGCATCCGCGCGACAACGAAATGTTGCTCGACAGTCTGTGTGAGCTACGCGATCAAGGGAACACGGTCATCGTCGTCGAGCACGATGAAGAGACCATGCGTGCCGCCGACCACATCGTCGACTTCGGCCCCGGACCTGGTGTGCGCGGCGGCCGTGTCGTCGCCGAAGGCTCGTTTGAGAACATTCGCAACGCGAAAGAGAGCCTGACCGCGAAGTACCTGACTGGCGAGCTGGTGATCGACGTGCCGAAGGTTCGCCGAATCGATGCGGCAAAGGTTGAGAGTTTAGGGTTGAAAATTGAGGGTCAGACAAACAGCGCTCGGCGCGGGTCTCCTAACCCCGCCGCTTCCGCTGACCGCAGGTCTCCCGCGAAAGGTCACCGCGCTTTGAAGGCGGAGCCACCCGTCGTTGGAGACCTGCGGTCGAAAAAGCGGCGGGGTCAGGAGGCCCGCGCCGAGCGCAAATTGTCTTTGTCCTCAACGCTCAATCCTGAACCCTCAACCCCGAAAACCCTTCGCATCCTCGGCGCGACGCATCACAATTTGACGGACGTCAGCGTCACAATTCCGCTTGAAGCGTTCGTCTGCGTGACGGGCGTCAGCGGGTCGGGAAAGAGTTCACTGGTCAACGACATCTTGTGGCAGGTGCTCAATCGCGATCTCAACAAGGGGATTGGCACACCGGGTCCGCATCGGGAAATCTTTGGCTTAGAGCACCTCGATAAAGCGATCGACATCGACCAATCGCCGATCGGGCGCACGCCGCGATCGAATCCGGCGACGTATGTCAAAGTCTTCGATTTGATCCGCGATCTCTACACGCAACTGCCGGATGCCAAGCGGCGCGGCTACAAGCCGGGACGGTTCAGCTTCAACGTCAGCGGCGGACGTTGCGAGGCGTGCGAAGGGAACGGCAGCAACAAGCTCGAAATGGATTTTCTGGCGGACCTGTGGGTGACGTGTCCCGTCTGCGGCGGACATCGCTTCAACCACGAAACGCTGGAGGTGAAGTTCAAGGAGAAGAGCATCGCCGATGTGCTGGAGCTCGACGTGCAGCAGGCGATCGAACACTTCGACAACATTGCTCCGATCCGCAAGCTACTGCAATCGCTGCACGATGTCGGGCTGGATTACCTCAAGCTCGGCCAACCGTCGCCGACGTTGTCCGGCGGCGAGGCTCAGCGCATCAAGCTGGCTCGCGAACTCGGCAAGCGATCGACCGGACGCACGGTGTATCTGCTCGATGAGCCGACGACCGGGCTGCACTTCGCCGACATTCATCGACTGCTCGATGTCCTGCACGGCTTCGTCAACAAGGGCAACACCGTCATCGTCGTCGAGCACAATCTCGACGTGATCAAAACGGCCGACTGGGTCATCGACCTCGGCCCCGAAGGTGGTTCCGGCGGTGGCCGTGTCGTTGTCTGTGGTACACCGGAGGAGGTCGCGGCGTGCGCGGAGTCGCATACGGGACGGGCGCTGAAGAGGATTTTCGATTTTCGATTTTCGATTTTCGATTCGCAAACAACAAAGCGATCGGAGCCACAAGCGGAATCTGCAATCGAAAATCAAAAATCAAAAATCAAAAATGAAATCACCATCCGCGGTGCCGCTCAACACAATCTGCAACACATCGACCTGACGATCCCGCGCGATCGAATGAGCGTCTTCTGCGGACCGAGCGGTAGCGGCAAGAGTTCGCTGGCTATGGACACGCTCTACGCCGAGGGTCAGCGGCGGTACGTCGAATCGCTGTCGAGTTACGCTCGGCAATTCCTCGGCCAGATGCCGAAGCCGAAGGTCGAGCACATTCACGGCCTCTCGCCGTCCATCGCGATCGAACAGAAGACGACGGGTAACACGCCTCGCTCGACGGTCGGCACGGTCACGGAAATCTACGACTACGTTCGGTTGCTGTGGTGCCGGCTCGGCACGCTGCACTGCCCGGAGTGCGGCATTGCGGTGACGACTCAGACGACGGATGAGGTGATTGATTCGATCGTGGCTGGGGGGCACTCAGGAAAAGGAAAACGGCCATCGGCTTCCGGCTCACGGCCTTCGGCGCTGCTCATCTTGGCACCGCAAGATGTGAAGGTCGGCGACAAGCACGAGAAGTTGTGGGAGTCGCTGAGCACTCGTGGTTATCGGCGAGTCCGCATCGACGGCACAACGTATCGGCTGGAGGAAGTCCCCAAGATCGACCGCAAGAGCAAGCACGTCGTCGAGGTCGTGGTCGATCGAGTCACTGCCGGCCAATCACGCAGCCGTCTGGCAAGTTCAGTTGAGCAAGCGTTCGATCTCGGTCGCGGTTTCATCCGAGTGGCTCATGTCGATGAGAACGTCTCTGAAGAACAGTGGCGAGTCGAGAGTTACTCGCTGCATTACGCTTGTCAGCAGTGCAGCCGCAGTTTCGCGGAACTGACGCCGCACAATTTCTCGTTCAACAGTCCGCTCGGTTGGTGTCCGGGATGTGAAGGTCTCGGAGTGCAGCAAGGAACGGATTTGTCGGAACTGGTCAACGAGCCGAAGCGATCGCTCATCGACGGTGCCGTCACCGCGTGGCCGAACGTGGCCGAAACGCCGCTGTTTCGAGCGA
>JAYVQJ010000422.1:0-2132 GCA_043777235.1 Planctomycetia bacterium | reverse complement strand
CGATCTGCAGTATTTTGACCCGCCAACTCAGTCCTGGCTTCCCGTTCTTGTCGAGTACGACTCGCTCGGGGAAATTCGTGTAGGTTTCAGCGTAGTTGTGCATCGCGAGGCCAATCTGCTTGAGGTTGTTCTTGGCCTGCGAGCGTCGTGCTGCTTCGCGAGCTTGCTGCACGGCCGGCAGAAGCAGAGCCGCTCCGACAGCGATGGCCGCAGGGCCGATCTCGATACCGCTGGGGATGACTCCGTGACTTTCGGTCTTCCAGCCGTTCGCCGTGCGACCCATCGTGGTGACGGTCGGCAGCAGATGCTGTTCGATGTCTCCCATTGGAGGGAGCGGCGGCAAGTTGAAGTTGATCCCTTGCTGAGCCGCCTGCATGGACAACAATGGGCTGAACTGGTTGACCAGAGAGAAGACTGTTTGCAGTCCCGGCTTCGGGTCGGAGTAGCTGACGATCAGCGGCTTCGAGTTCCGCTTGAACGCGGCTTTGACGTGCTCATTTTCGGCCATCGAGCCTTTCGACGTCGCCGAGAGATGCCCGCTGACCAACTGCGGCGTCAGGCCGATGATGAGTTGATCCTTCGTCAGCACCCACGTCGGCTGCACGCCGAGAGGCAGGTTGTTAATGACGATGCGATAGCCCTTCTCGTTGCGTGCCGAAAAATCCTGAATCGAAAACGGAGCTAGCGGACCGGCGTTGGCGAGTGCTCCACGAGCGGCCAAAACGAGGACGTTGAGTGCCTTCGCGAGTCCCTCTTGTTTGCGAACGCTGGCGGTGATGACGATGCCCGGCACGAACATCGCGCCCCCTTCAGTGGCCGACGTGTAGAACGACCAAGTGTCGCCCAACCCTTCAAACACGTCCCCCTTGATCGAGAAGCCAAGCTTCGGTTCGATGGCCGCGATCTGCTGCTCGGCCATTGCGAGCGCATTCGGATCAATCTGCTCGACCCCCTTCACCACTTTGTCGTAGAGATACGCCAGGTCGAACCGACTCACTGTCGCATTGACCGCGTTGGCGGGGATCTTTTTGAATTCGTCGATCGTGATCGGCTTCTCGGGAATCAGATCGAACAAACCGGTCGGCGTCCCGTCCGTCGTGAGCGCTGAGACGCTGTGCATTCCGGTCTTGTCCAAGCCCGACACCGCCGCGAATGACTTCAACTTTGTGACTCCCAAAGCGTCCATGACCTTCGACGCCATCGGGTCGGTGATAATCGGCTGCAACGTCGTCATGACTTTCTCAGCGTCCAGGTACATCAGCATCGACGGCCGCTCGACCACCAGTTCCTGCGAAAGTTTGGTGAGCCACGCGGCCGGCTTGCCCGGCTTCTGCAACTTGGCGAGTAGCTCCTTCGGAGTCTCTTTGCCGATCACGACCAACAACTGTGAGGCGCGGTAGCCGATCCGAAACTCCGGTTCGTTGGGGCCGTACTCTTTCGGGCGCATGAAGGTCGCGTCGCCGATCTTCTCTTCGATCGCCCCCTTTGGGCCGTCCTTAGGAGTCAGCGTCAACAGTTTCTTCAAAGCGTCGACCGCTTCCGGGCCGTCCTTTTCGCAATCAATGACGACCGCCATTTCGATCTCTGGATTCTCGGCTGCCTTGAAGCTCTTCACATAGATCGCCCCGGGATGCGTCAGCGCCAGCTTCGCGAGCTTCGGTCCGACTTGCGCTGCGATCGCGGCTTGCTCGTCACCTTGCGCCGCAGCGGCGCTGTTGATCATCTTGGTAACTTCTTCCATCAACTGGGTGCCGAAGTCCTTCACCGACTGCTCGGCGAACAGCTTCTCGGTGCGATTGGTGCTCTTCGGATCTGATTCCGTCCAGCCGTTGTAAGTAAAGAAGAAGATGCAGTCGTCCGGTGCGACATACGACAGCTTGAGCTTGTTGGCCGACTGAGCGTGTACCGGCGCAACGCTCGTCATCGCGAACAACGACGCCAGCGCGAGCACACAACCACGGAACCAAGACCGAAACATGAGATACCTCCTGAGGTGAATGAGCGGATGAGGATTGCGGCATTGCAACAACTTCGCGTGCCCGGTCAAGCGACACGCTGACCGGCGGAATGACCGGCTTGATTCGCCATTCGACAGGGCCGGCTCATTCTCGAATTTGCAACGTCTGTAGTCC
>JAYVQJ010000421.1:0-2135 GCA_043777235.1 Planctomycetia bacterium | reverse complement strand
ACGCTAGCCGCCGGTAACGTCAATTCACCGGCGGCTAGCGCCGTGCCGCTCACAAACTCAACGATTCCAATTGGGGACGTTATTGCGGTCCCGTTCCTTAGTACCATGTCGTAGCCTGATTTTTGGGTTCGGCAAATCAGCCGGAACGCGCTAGCGTCCGGTTCGAGAGCCGATCGACATTCCGAACCGGACGCTAGCGCGTTCCGGCTGATCGACCTGCCTCGAATTCTTGGCTGTGACGGAGCATTAGTCGCGTCACGCTGCTTTGCGAAGTGTTCCGGCGGTCGGCAATCGAGAACTCGCGACCTGAGCCCTCTGCGTCGCCGCGCGTTCCGATTGAGCGCGGACGATCGCGGCGGCGGCGATTACGAACGGGTAGTACTGGTAGCTCAGATACAGCACTGTCGTCACGCAGATCGCCAGCAAGTGTGTTCCCAGCATGATCGCGTCGTTGTATTTTCGCAGCGACCACAACGACACGAGCAGGCCAAGGAATCCGAGCATCGTCAAAGCCAGAGCGGTCCAGCCCTCGACCAGCAAGAGGCCCAGATAAAACACATGCACGGTTTGGCCCATCCCCGCGTAGGTGGTCATGACCCTGTAGGTGCCGTCGGTGCCATAGCCCAGCAGCAGGCATTCGCTGGAATGGTCGAAGGCCACTTCCGCCAAATGGGTTCGGTCCTCCACGGAAGTACTCGCGTTGGACATGCGAAGTTCGATCGTCGAATCGAGCTTGTCCAACATTTCGGCGAGACTGGCTCCGCCGTTGAAGACCAGCAATCCCAGCACGCCAGCCGCCGCCAGCCAGCGCAGCACGCGGGCTTTCTCCGGTTCACGCCAGAAGAAGTAGAACAGCAAACCGGGCACCGCCAGAATGGCCGACTTCGACACGGTGCTGGCGATGCCTCCCAGCAACAGCAGCAGGAACAAAATCCGCAGCGACGCTTGCCGCACGGAAGGCAAAAGCAGAAAGCAGGGCGTGAGCGCCATCGTCAACGAGTTGCACTGCAACACCAGACCGGCCGCGCGGCTGCTGTCTTTGTAGTCGATGATTTTCTGAGTCGGCAGCGTCGGAACAACGCCAGTAAATTGTCCCATCGCGACCAGACAACTGATTCCGCTAGCGATCAACAGCAAGTAGGCAATCCGTTGCGGCGAGAGATTCACGAACGCGCACCAGCCAAACGGAATCAGAAAGCCCCACAGATAAACCATCTGCAAGATCGGGATCAGCGTGCCGTCGGGATCAAGCATGTGCGACAGCAGACAGATCGGTAGCGCCAGCAGAAACGGAATCTGAAACGCATGCAGTTTCATCGCGTGCCCGAAGTTCAGCAGGATTGCCGGCACGAGAAACAGATCGGCCAGCGTCAGGCTCGTTTCGGTGTACTTGATCGCCGGCAGAGGCAGAAAGAACAGCGCAGCCTGCGCGCAAAACGATTGAAGCTGCGAGGTTTTCGTCAGCGGACTCGGTGAGACGTGGCCTGCCTGCGGAACTCCGGGGCCACGAATCGGTAACGACGCGGGGCGACTGGCCGTTCGCGGCGAGTGCTCAGCACCGATTCGTGAATCCTGAGTGAGTGGTACAGACATCTTCTCGTTCCTGACTTACGCGGCCCTTCGCGAGCTGATCCGCAGAGACGACGCCCCAGCACGATCAATGCTCCGAGCCAAGACGAACAGCAGCCAGATCATCGTCGACAACTCCGTCCGTCCCGCGTGGTAATCCCGTTCGAGCCGCAGCAGCGTCGTTGAGTTCAACCAGCCACACTCGCTGACGGATCGTTGTCGAAACGCTTCGTGGACGACGTCGCGCAGTGGACCGGACAGCCACGCTCGCAGTGGGACCGAGAAGCCGTGCTTCGGCCGCTCGAACAAACGACGCGGCATGAGCCGAGCCAGTGAGTCGCGGAGGATCGTCTTCGGCCCGTTTCGGAATTTCGTACTTGTGGCGAGTTCTGCACCGAATCGCGCGACGCGGTGATCGAGCAGCGGCGAACGAACTTCGAGCGAGACACGCATCGAAGCGCGATCCATCTTCACCTGCAAATCGTCGGGGATGTAGTACGCCGCGTCGAAGCACGCCGCTTGCGACAGCGGATCGGCCGGTACGCGCGCGAACAGATCACGAACGA
>JAYVQJ010000420.1:0-2135 GCA_043777235.1 Planctomycetia bacterium | reverse complement strand
TTTTTAGTGGATTGAAACTGCCCCGCCTCGCGATCAAACAGCATCGTCTGGCTGGATTCCGTAGGCTTGAGTTCGCTCTTCGTGACCCTCGACGGCAACTTGGAATTCTCGGCAATCGAGAATGCGACGGCTGTGGTCTTGGCTTCGATCTTGTCGAACGTCTTGCCACCTTCCGTCACTTCGCCGAGGTACTTGTATTCGGTGGTCATCGCCATCATTTGCCCGCTACCGAGTGGCAGATCGGCGTTCTTCGCCCAAGTGTCCCCCACCTTGAGCGTCTTGTTCGGCAGAGTTTCCATCTCTTGGTTGGCGGTTTTCTTGGTTTGCTCGGGATCAAAATCACCGCGAAGTTCTTCGGGGACTTCTTCGGCGGCTTTATCAAGCCCCTCGACGGCAACCACTTTGCCGGATTGATCGCGGACCAAGACCGGTTTCGATTTCACCGCCGCGCGCATCACCTGCATGAACGGCTCCAGTGCCGGGTTCTCCGCCTTCTTGTTCGGATCGTCGGAGTCGAACGTCAGCGTGATGCCGCCCGGAAGTTTGGAGGTGACTGTCAGCTTGTCGGTTTTCTGTTCCACTCGGACTTTGCCCTCGGCGTCTCGCTTGCCGACTTCCGACGACGAGATGACGAACCGATCGGCTTCGATTTCGTTCGTCATGCCCGCGAGCGTCAGCGTTTGCTTGATCTTCATCGTCGTGTGAGTGACCGTCTTTCGGCCCTCGACGAACTTGTGCTCCAACTTCACCTGAGCCATCACTGGTGCGGCCCAACCTGCCGCCAACAGTGACAGCGACAACAGGCTTCCCCAACGCAAACTTCGAATGATGTGTGGAAAAACAACGTGCGGAAAAACAAAGTGCGACAACATGACGGGAATCCTCACAGAAGAGATCGGCCACTCCAGCTTTGCCGCGACAAGCGACGGAAGCTCACGGCCAAGAACGAGTCGTATTGAATCGAATTCTCGAATTGCTCGCCATCAAGCGATGCGGGAGTGAATTCGGCGGGACGGTCGAAATCTTGGAGGTCCGGCCGCTATTCTGCGGTCATGTCTCACGAAACCGATTATCAACGCCGCGTGACCGAAATCGGCCCGACGCGATTTCTGCCAACCACCTCCATCGAGATCATTCGCGAAGTCTCGCTGACCGAGCCTCCGTGCCACGCAGTCTTTGACTTCGATGGCACGCTCAGTCTGGTCCGCGAAGGCTGGCCGGAGGTCATGGTCCCGTTGATGGTCGAGGTGCTCCGCGCGACCGGCACGTCTGAATCGGATGAGGAACTCGCGAAGCTCAGTCTCGACTTCATCATGCAGCTCAACGGCAAGCAGACGATCTATCAGATGATGCGCTTGGCCGAAGAAGTCCGCCAACGCGGCGGCTCGCCGGAAGATCCGCTGGTCTACAAACAGCGGTATCACGATCGGCTCCTCGAACGGATCAATCATCGCCGCGACGGACTGCGAACCGGGCGGATGGCTCGCGAGGAATGTCTCGTCCCCGGCTCCGTCGAATTGCTGAGCGAGCTGCAAGCGCGCAACGTCGCGCTGTATCTTGCCAGCGGCACCGATGAGCAATACGTTCGCGAAGAGTGCGATCTGCTCGGCCTGTCCCCGTTCTTTGGCCGGCACATTTACGGCGCGCGAGACGACTTCCAAAACTTCTCGAAGCAGATGGTCATTGAACGCATCCTGCGCGAGAACAACGCCGCCGGTTCGCGACTGCTTGGCTTCGGCGACGGCTACGTCGAGATCGACAACATCAAAACCGCCGGCGGCACCGCGATCGCCGTCGCCAGCGATGAGAAGGACAAGAGCGGCCGCCCCGATCCGTGGAAACGCGATCGACTGATCGGTGTCGGAGCGGATGTGGTTGTCCCCGATTACCGACACGCGGTTGAATTGCTGAACTACCTTTGGCCAGATCCGTAGGATGGGCTAACCCGGATTATTCATGGATCGAGTGAATTAGCTCGCAGCCGGTTTTCGACAAGCACGACGCGCAAGCGAGTGATCTCGGTTGAAACCACTCGCTTGCGCGTCGTGCTTGTTTGGTCCATGGAGGAAGCAGACTGCCGCGAAGTAACCCGACGCGTCAGCGAGGGCGAACCGTGACGACGCCCTCGCTGACGC
>JAYVQJ010000419.1:0-8229 GCA_043777235.1 Planctomycetia bacterium | reverse complement strand
CCCCTTGGCGTTCGCAGGCACAGGCGGTGACTCGATCGGAGCGGCCGAAGGTCGAGAGGAAGTACGAGTTCAAGCCGGAATCGGGAAGCTGGATCGCTCGCGCGCCGAGCGGATAGCCGGCGAACGATTCAGGAACGGCGGCGACGTCGCTGATCGCGTCCAACAAAACTTCAGCCGGCAAGCGGCGCGCGTAGTAGTGCGAATAGAACCGCGAGTCGATCGCGTTGGCTGGCGTCGTGGCCGAGGTCAATTGATAGGTGCGCGAATTCAGAATCAGCCGCATGACGTGCCGCAGGTCGAAGCGGCTCGCGACCAATTCGGTTTGCAATGACTTGAACAACGCCGGGTTCGATGGCGGATTGGTCGCTCGCAAATCATCGACCGGTTCCACAAGGCCGGTGCGAAAGAAGTGCTTCCACAAACGATTCACAATCGAGCCGGAAAAGAATTCGTTCGACGGCGACGTGATCCATTGAGCCAGAACGACGCGCGGGTTTTGTCCCGGCTCAATCGGCGTCGCGCTGCGGTCGAGTGGTCGCGCCGCCAGAAATTGTCCGGTGCGCGGTTGACCGACACCGACGGGGCGAGCGTGTTGCTCGGCCAATCGCTTGTCGAGATCGGCAAAGCGGCGTGGGAATTCGTCTTGCTTCTTTTTCAGTTCGGCGAGCTTCGCTTCGTCCTTTTCGTTCGGCAGAGACGCTTCGAGCGTCCCCAATTCTTTCTGCAATCGTTCGCGCTCGCGGAGCAGGTTGTGACCTTCGCCAGTCGTCGACAGCAACCGAGTCGCACCTTGCTCAGGCGGCTTGCGGTCGAAGCGATCGCGGCTGAAGAACCCGGCGAAATGAAAATAGTCGTCCTGCGTGTATCGCTCGAGCGGATGATTGTGGCACTGAGCACACCCGATGCGCGTGCCGAGAAACGCTTGCGCGACCGAGGCGACAACTTCGGATTTCTCGGCCTCGTTCTGTTCGCCGATCGTGACGATGAAGTAGCCGACCGCCGGGTTGTCGGTGTTCGTGCCTTCGGCGGTCAGGATGTCTCGGCAAAGCTGATTCCACGGACGATTCGCCGCGACCTGCTTCCGCAACCAAGCGTGAAACTGCCGCACTCCTTTGGTGCCGCGCACGTCGTGATCGCGCTCTTTGCGATTCTGAAAGAGGTCGGCGAATTGCAGCGTCCAGAAATCGGCGAACTCCGGCCGCTGCAACAACTCGTCGATCAGCTTCGATCGTTTGTCGGCGCTGACGTCGGCGAGAAACGCTCGCGTCTCGGTCGGTGTGGGCAGAGTGCCGATCGTGTCGAGAAACACTCGCCGCAAGAACTCAGCATCCGAGGCGATTCCGGACGGTTCAATGCGCAACGCGGCGAACTTGGCAAAGACATGCGAGTCGATCGCGCCAGCAACATTCGGCACCGGCGCGACGTTCTGCGAACCGAACGGGACAGTGACGATCGCCGTTGCCACTTGCCCATCGAAGGCCGCGACGATTGCGGTCTCACCGGAGCGGAGCGCGGTCAATTGACCAGCGCGATCCACATCGGCGACCGCCGTGTCATTCGAGTTGAATCGAGTCAGCCAAGTGACATCCCGCTTGCGACCGTCAGTGTATTCGGCCGAGACCGACAGCGTCTGTGATTGATTGGGCGACATCGACACCGTTGCTGGTGAAAGCGTCAGCTTCACAACGGTCGGTTCATCCTTGATGGATTCGGGCGCGCCGGCCTTCAGCCACGCGATCAACAGTTCGGTTTCTCGACTTCCGGCAGTCAGCAATCGGCCGCCCGCGTGAGGCACTGTTCCGAGCGGTTTCGCGACGAGCAAACTTTCTTCCGGCCGAACCGAGCTGATGCGCCGGCCAGAGAACTCGCGCGTGATCCAGAAGTGATCCCATTCCGGCGCGAAGCCTCGCAGCGACAACCGAAACCCATTCTGTCCCGCCAGCTTCCCATGACACGCTCCCTGGTTGCATCCGAGTTTCGTCAACAGCGGCAACACATCGCGGCTGAACGATGGTGACGCGGTCGGCTCGCCAGCAGCAACCGTCGCGGCCAGAGAGCAACAGAGCGTGACGACAGCGAAGAACAATCGGCGATGATTCATGGAATGCTCGAAAATCGCGGCGGGACGAAACGGCGGGAGAGTGATGTTACGAGGGGAATTGGCGGTTGTCAGCGGACAGTCGCCTGCCGCTCGCCATTGAGCATCGCTTTGAGAACCCGTGCGACTTCGTTCATAGCGTCCGCCACGATAGCCCTGCCCAGATTCGCGATTCAATTCTTCAACCCATTCGCATCCAGGCGGCTTTGAGGTAGTCGGATTCGGGGTAGTTGGCGGAGACCGGATGATCGGGAGACGCACCGGTGCGGAAAAGGATTTGCATGTCGCGTGGGCCGCGGCGTTGAAAGCCGTTGTCGTCCGCGGGGCCGATCGGCTCGCCGGCTTGTCGCGAGGCTGAGTACAGCAGTCGCAAGAAGTCTGGCTCTTGCAGCAGGCCGGAACAGGTGCAGCTCAGCAAAAGGCCGTCCGGTTTGACGAGCTGCATCGCGAGTCGGTTGAGATCGAAGTGGCGGCGCGTTCCCTCGTCGAGTTCCGCTCGATTGCGAATCAGCTTTGGCGGATCGAGGACCACGACATCGAACTGTCGGCCGTTGCGGATCATGTCGCGCATGTACGGGAAGACGTCGGCTTGGACGAAGTTCGCTTTGACGGCGTTAAGCTGTGCGTTGCCGCGCGCGATCTTCAGCGGCTGCTCGTCGAGATCGACGCCGGTGACATCGGCCGCATTGCCGAGATGCTTGGCCGTAATCGCGAACCCGCCGGTGTAACAGCAAAGATCAAGGACACTCTTGCCGGCGGTGAAGTCCGCAAGGCGGCGGCGATTGTCTCGTTGATCGCAGAAGAAGCCGGTCTTGTGTCCGCCGAGAAACTCGACGCGGAACTTCGTGCCGAATTCCTGTACGACGACCGAGCGCGGTAAGTTCGGTGAAGAGACCGGCTCAGAGGAAAAACCTTCTTGCGCGTCGGTGTACGGTCCCGGTCGCAGCAGCCAGTGCTTCGCGCCGACGATGCGTGCGAGCCGTTCGAGGATCGCTTGCCCGCGTTGAAAGAGTCCGAGTCCAAATGCCTCGGCCGAGAGCGTGTCGCCATAGCGGTCGATGACGATGCCGGAGAGCCAATCTCCTTCGGCGTGGATGAGTCGGTAAGTGTCGGTGACGTCGTCCAGTTTGAGGACGTCACGTCGCAGTCGCACCGCGCGAGTCAGCAGTTCATCCCAGAACGCATCGTCGGGAGGGACGCCGCCAGCGCGGAGGACTCGGACGGAGACTTCGGACTTCGGATTGAAGTATCCGAAGCCAAGCGGCTCGTTGTCCGGGCCGACGAGGGCGATCAAGTCACCGCCGTACACCGGCGGATCGGGGGAATCTTGCAGTCGCTTCCGAAAGATCAACGGGCTGGCACCAAGTGTGTTGATGGGCACCGAGGATTCGATCTCTTCCGGCCGATCCAGCGGTCGTTGAGCAGTCGGCGACGGCGCGGTACGAGGTCTTGTTCGGTAAGGAGTACGCATGGCGGCGATCTTAACGGGGCAGCGGAACCCAAGCGACGAACTGCGGACTTGAGGCGATTTCGCCCTCGATCAGTGTCCTGTTCGGCGTCGTTCCTGTCTGGCAATTTGGGCAAGCGATGCGAGCGGACGCGAACGAGGTCGCTTCGGAATCGTTGCGAGAACCGGAAGGACCGGTCGAATCGGCAATCTCGCGGCCGATATTGGAGAGCGACGGATTGTCTCGCGGGACGGAGCTTGCGTGGCGAGCCGCCTATGAATTGGACCAAAGGTGCGGACGTGAAACTCGCAAGGATGCTGAGTGCGATCGGAATCATGGCGGCGCTGGCGGGTTGCAAGACCTGCTGGATCGACCGCGATGCTGATCGTCCGGCGCAGTCCGGCTCGATGCGTGACTGCCTCGACTACGGTTGGGGGGGCGAGTGTTTTCACCCGCTCTATCACTGTAAGCCGCAAGACGGGTTCTGCGATCAAGTCACTGTGAAGAGGGCGGCGATCAAAGCGGCGAACCGAGCGCTGTCGGAACAGGACTGCGGCGAGACGAGCCGTGATTTTCGATATGGCTTCCAGCAGGCTTATATCGACATCGCCAACGGTGGCAGCGGAACGTTGCCGGCGGTTCCTCCGCCGCGTTATTGGGCGGGTCCGTATCGCACGACTTGGGGACACAACAAAGCGCGCGAGTGGTTCTCTGGGTACGAAGCGGGCGCGAGTGCCGCGAAGTGTTGCATGCCGGCGAACACGATCTCGGTCCCGACCTCGGTGTATCGCGGCGAAGACAATCGGCTCGCAGTCGGCTTGGATGGCGGATCGTTTGGAACGGCTCCACTCGTCAACACGAACTTCGGTGGACCCGGTGGATTCAGCGGCGGAGCGACAGCGCCCGTCAGTCCAATGATGGCAAATCCTGCTTCGATGAATCCGTATCCGTCGAGTCGGTATTCGATGCCCCAGTACGGGCCGATGAACGCACCGATGACTCCGCTGATGAATCCGCCTGCCAGCAACGCTCCGTATTCCGGCGGCGTGCTTGGTGGTGGCTCGTCATACGGTCCAAGCCCGTCGATGCCCGTTCTTCCCGCTCCGTACAACTCGTTTCCGACGAACTCCGTGCCGACCTATCGGTCGCCGTCGACGCTGCCTCCGAATTCGCCGGATCCGAATGATCCCGTTCCGAGTTTCGGTCCGAGTCCCTTGCCGAGTGATCCAACTCGCGGATCGACCGAAGGAGGGGGACATTCGATTCCGGTACCCGATGGCGCGGTCGTGAATCCACCGGTGACGCCGATGAACGGACAACGAATGCGATCTCCTGTCGTTCCGCAACGAGCGATTTCACCGAGCAATCCGTGGGGACAATTCCGGGGGATGAGCGGCTTCGGATTCAAACCGGAAGGAGTCTCGCGGTGACACGTTTCGTTCCACTGAACGGTATCACTCGCCGATGGATGCGCGAGCCGGAGAACGTTAGTCCCCGGATGTCGTTGCGAATTGGTCCGGTGGCTAACGCCCTTCGGATCGCCGGGAGCATGCGCCGAGTGACTCGCGCCGCAGTTTGCGGTGTGCTCACCGGACTACTCGGCCTGTCCGGTTGCGCGGCGTTTCGGCCGATGGACGGTATCCCTGCGCGATACGTTCCTGATGAAGTCAAAGCTCCGGTGCGTGCCGGCAAGAAGACGATCGACTTGTCACTTCTCGAACAGACGCTGCCAAGCGTTTATCACTTGGATGCCGGCGACGTGCTCGCGATCTCGATTGAAGGAGTCATGCCGCGCGACGAACGCATGACGCCACCCGTCAACATGGCCTTCAACCCCAACGACGAAGCGTTGCCGGCGCTGGGCTATCCGGTTCCGGTTCGTGCGGACGGGACGATCTCGCTGCCGATGCTGCATCAAGCGGTGATGGTTCGCGGCCTGACGGTCAAGCAGGCCGAAGACGCGGTGCGCCGCGCTTACACCGTCGACAAGAAAATTCTGCAATCGGGCAACGAGCGAGTCTGGGTGATCCTGCATCGTCCGCGTCAGTACCGAGTGCTCGTCATTCGCCAAGAAGGCGTCGAAGCGCCGACCGGGTCGGGGCAGGCCGGGGCCGTCAATCTTGGAAATCTCAAACGCGGTACTGGCCGAGTCGTCACGCTCTCCGCTTACAAAAACGATGTCTTGCACGCACTGGCCGAGACCGGTGGCCTGCCGGGACTGGATGCCGAGAACATAATCTACGTCATTCGCGGCAAGCGCCGCGCGAGTGCGGTGACTCCGGAAAGTTTGACCGCCGGCAGTTCCACGAGCAGCGGCTGGAGCGTCGCGCCGTTGCCGCTCGGAGTTCCGCCGCTTCCTGATGGAAGCCAGTCATTCAGTCCGTTACCAAACGGTGACGCGCCGCCGATCCCGCCAAGCCCTGTCATGCCAGATCGGAATCCACCGACGGATGCCTCGGACGCGATTCCAGGACCACAAACGCGATCGTCCGCGAACTCCGGCAGACATCTCGTGTTGCTAGGAATCGAATCGGAAGACTCTGCAAAGAGTGTGACGCCGATCGCATACCAATCACGAAGTGCCGTCCCAATACAACCCGCGATGAACGCGCCGCCAATGGATTGGCAAGCCGGTCTGCCGCCGATGCAGGCCAGCAATCAATGGCCGGAGATGTCCACCGAATCCTGGATGGGACATTCCGCGGTCGGCGATCCGACGTTGGCAAATCACGGAGTCACGAAGATTCCTGTCCGGTTGGCTCCGGGTGAGCAAACCCGATTCACCGAGCGAGACATCCTGCTGGAAGACGGCGACATCGTCTTCATCGAATCACGAGACACCGAGATCTTCTACACCGGCGGATTGCTTGGCGGAGGCCAATACACGCTGCCTCGCGATTACGACCTGGATGTGCTGGGAGCCGTCGCGATCGCTCAAGCGGGTCGAACGACCGGCACGGCCGCGCGCGCCACCGGCGGTATCACCGCGCTCAACAACGACGTGACCATCAGTGCCAGTCAGGCGGTGATTCTCCGCAAGATGCCCAACGGATCGCAGGTGCCGATCAAGGTGGACCTGTACCGCGCGCTGCGTCATCCCGACGAGCGTGTGCTGATGCAACCCGGCGACTACCTGATGTTGCAGTACACGAAGATGGAAGCCTGCGGTGCCTTCGTCGAGCGTCATCTGCTCGAAGGCGCCCTCTTCGGCGTCGCAGCGGCGCAGATGCAAGGGAAAAAGTGATCGGGGCAGCGCGGAGGCCACAACAATTCCTGGCTGGGATCAGCCGGAACGCGCGCGCATCCGGTTCGAGAACTGCCAACCGGGGCTAGCGCCCTGCGGCTCATGATGATTGTCACACCGCTCGGCGCGTCCCCGCTCGCTGTTTGTGGACGCTTCGGTCAACGCCGCATAGGGTGGGGCCAGCGGCACTTCACCGCGCCGGCCCACCAACGATTTTCTGCGAGAAGTCGGGTGGGCCGGCGCTCGAAGCGAGCTTGTCCCACCCGACTTCTTCGCAAGTCAGACAGTCGAAGTAGGGTTCCGCTCTTCTGCGATGAGTTGCCGATCACAGTGCTGCGACACCGCTGAAAAGTCGAGAAATGCAGCGCCCACCAGGGATGCGCTGCGCGACCCCCGGCTTATCACTGGCAATCCACTGGCTGGAACGCAAACAACAATCATCGCGATCCGAATTTCTGTTATGCACCCGCTCGAATCGTGGGGATTAAAACGGTCTAGGCGAGTTTTGCCTGCCGAACTATTTTCCCGCCCCCACGCCACTTCGTTTTGGGGCAGCGCTGACGCGGTGGTGCAATCGGCGGCCCACGGGATGTGATCGTGAGGCTCTGACGTCTTTGATTAGAAAGTGACCCAACCGATGACTACTCGCCTGACCGTCATCATTCCGTGCAAGGATGAGTTGCCTCATATCGAGGCGTGTATCGCCTCGGCGGCCGGGATCGCCGACGAGTTGATCGTGGCGGACTCCGGATCGACCGACGGCACTTTGGAATTGGCCAAAGCACACCCTGGATGCCGTGTCCTCGAGCGTGAGTATGTGAACTCCGCCAACTTCAAGAACTGGGCGATCCCCCAAGCGACACACGATTGGATTCTCGTCGTCGATGCCGATGAGCGAGTCACTCCCGAACTCGCGGCGGAGATTCAGCGTCTGAAAGAGTCCGGCGAATTGGAACGAACTCCTCACGACGCCTTCTCCATTGCGAGGCGAGTGTTCTTACTCAATCGGCTGGTCCGATTCTCTGGTTGGCAGCACGATCGCGTCCGTCGGTTGTTTCGCAAGTCCGTCTGTTATGAGACTCGCCGAGTTCACGCGGAACTCGAAGTCGAGTGGAGCAAAACGGGCTACCTCAAGTCTTCGTTCGAGCATCACACGTTCCGCTCGTTGAAACACTTCAACGCCAAGTTGGACCGATACGCCTATTGGTCTGCCGAGGATTTGTTCGCTCAGGGCAAACGAGCCGGCTGGGTGAATCTCACACTGAGACCGCTGTTTCGGTTCGTGAAGCATTATTTGTTTCAGCTCGGCATTCTGGATGGATCGACCGGGTTGATCATCAGTTGCTCGTTGGCGTTCTCGGTGTATCTGAAGTACGCCGCCTTGTGGGAACTGGAATGCCAAGCCACCAACGCCCGCGGACCATCGGCGAGCACCGGAT
>JAYVQJ010000418.1:0-2138 GCA_043777235.1 Planctomycetia bacterium | reverse complement strand
TATCTCGTCGTCCTGCGAGTCATCCCAAACCCGAGTCATCGTGATGATCGGCAGGAAGCCGAATTGCACCAACAGTTCGACGCCGTGCATCGCTCGTTCGAACGTGCGCGGGCCGCGGATCGGATCATTGAGTTCTGGCGTCGGACCGTCGATCGAGACGCGGAACTCCAACGAGTACAGACTCCCCTGCTCTGCTACCCGCAGTCGTTCAAGCCATTCTTGTTTCAAGACCGTCCCATTGGTGAGCACGGTCGCCGGGCCGAAGTCGAGCGTCCGTTCGAGGATCGCGACCATGTCGGGATTCAAGAACGGTTCGCCGCCCGTGAAGTAAAACTCTTTGACGCCCCACTCGACCGATTCGATCAATCGCTGCTCGACATCGGCCAGTGTCAGAAATCCGAACGAGTCGTTGTGCGGCGAGCAACTGATGAAGCAATGCGAGCAAGTCAGATTGCAGCGTGTACCAGCGACCTGAAACCACAGCTCGTCCAGCGAGCCGAGTTCGATGATCGGTAGTTTGTCATCGCGCATTCGCTCGGCCTTCCGTTGTGATTCCTCTGACCAGATTCCTCTGACGACTTGGTCAGAGGAATCTGGTCAGAGGAATGGCTTGAAACGTCGGATTGATCGGACGGTCATTTCACCTTGAGTGATTGAAACACTTCGCGCACTTGCTCGATGCCGACCTTCAGCAAGAAATTGGAATTCCGGCCGTAGCTCTTTGATCCCAGGATAAAAAAGTTTGGCTCCGGGTTCTTGAGCACGTCGCAACCGTGACTCGTCTGAGCCAAACAGTCGGACGACGTTTTGCCGAGCAACTTCGCCGCCAGCTTGATCGGCCCCTGAGTCGCATAGCATTCGTGGATGTGCAGCTCCTCGTAGATCGAGCGATCGGGACGATAGCCGACGTTCGCGATGATCCGATCGACGCTGAGTCGTGGCGGCAACTCGTCTCGCTCCCCTGCGAACAATGACCAGTCGAGTTCAACCTCGAAGCCGCTGAAGTCGCGACACGTCTGGTTCGGCGAGATGGACTTGATCGCGACATCGGCGAACCAGACGACGGGATGCTGCTTCACCTTGGGCAACGCGGCTCGCGAAAAGTGGCCAACGGTAGCCAGTTCGTTTGCTTTTGCAGCGAGCCGGTCGCGTTCGATCAGCGGATCATCGGGGATGCGCGCGATCGGGCCAGCCAAGCCCCCTTGCCCTGGTTGCGATTTGGCGAACCACAGGACTTTGGTCTGCGGATGCAGCTTCGCCAATCCGGCCAACGTCACAACGCTGGTTGCGGCGGAGAATCCCGAACCGATCAGCATCACAATGCGGTCGCGAAACTCCGCCTCGTGGATGACGGAAAGGCGGTAATGGTTCTCGGCCAGCGCGTGACGCTCGCCGACACAGGGCAACCCGCCGTCGCCGACCCAGTTGTGATGCGGATACGTGCCCGAACAATCGAGTACGACATCCGCCAACTCGACTCGCTCGTCGATGCGATGCACTTCAAGCTCGTGCCTCGTTCGCAATGATTGGGATGACTCTTGGTTTTCGAATGACTCTTCGACGCGATCGTCGTCTGCGAGAGGATCGCTAATGACCGAGCGTGTTGTTGAATGCGACTCGATGAGCAGTTGAAACGGTTCGGCTCCGCGAGCAGCCAAGCCAATGCCGTCCGTCTTTCGGAAATGTCGGCGGCTGATCGACACGACTTGGCTCTGCTCGTGGACGCAGCCAGCCAAGTCAGCCAATCGGCTGAGCGGGATTAAATAGCGTTCGGCGAATGCCTTTCCCGTCAACAATTCATCCTCGCGCGGCAGAGCGTCTGGGCCGAAAGTTTTCGCGAGCGCTCCCCTGCCCCACTCGGACGAGTTCATGCCGAACGGACTGAAGAGCCGGACGTGTCCCCAATCGAGAACATTCTCGGCAACGCGGCCTTTCTCGAAGACTTGAACGTCGTGGCCGAGTTGCCGAGCAAGCAGCGCGGCTTCGAGTCCGATCGGGCCGGCTCCGATGATGGCGGTGCGAGACATGTTGATGCTCGTGTTGAGTAATACCGATCGCAGAAAATCACTGCGCTGTGTGAAGCGCTCGGCTCATCACGCGGAGCGATGATGGCTACGTAGCCGTCACCGCTCCGCGTG
>JAYVQJ010000417.1:0-8236 GCA_043777235.1 Planctomycetia bacterium | reverse complement strand
GCGGGAGTTCTTCATGCCGTTGACGGTCGAGCAATTCACTCAGCGATTGACGTCGTCCGGCATCATGTCGGCCGACGAATGGCGTGATTGGATTGCGGCCGTGCCTGTCGAGAAACAGCCGAGCGACGGCGACTCGTTTGCTGATGAGTTGGTCCGCCAGAACAAACTCACCAAGTTTCAGGCCGAGCAAATCATCGCCGGCAAAGGTGAGTCGCTGACGCTGGGCAACTATGTGTTGCTCGACATGCTGGGTCAGGGAGGCATGGGCTTGGTGTATCGAGCGTGGCATCGGCGCATGGAGCGTGTCGTCGCGCTGAAGGTCATCGCGGGGATGGTGAGCGGCGACTCGTCCGCGTTGCAGAGGTTTCAGCGGGAGGTTGTGGCGGCGGCCAAGCTCAATCATCCGAACATCGTCACGTCGTATGACTCGGACGAGTTCAAGGGGACGTGTTTCCTGGTGATGGAGTATGTGGACGGCCAAAACTTATCCACGTTGGTGAAAACCAAAGGAGCCTTGCCGGTTGAGTCGGCGACGTTGTGCGTGCTGCAAGCGGCTCGCGGGCTGGCCTATGCTCACGCGCATGGCGTGATTCATCGAGACATCAAGCCGTCCAATCTGCTGCACGATCACGAGGGGACGGTCAAGGTGTTGGACATGGGCTTGGCTCGCATCGATGCGACCGGCTTGAATCGCGTGGTCGGCGACAGGGAGCTGACCACGTCCGGCACCGTGATGGGCAGCATCGACTACATGTCTCCCGAACAGGCGGTGGACTCGCGACAGGCGGATGCGAAGAGCGATCAATACAGCCTGGGATGCACGTTGTACTTTCTGCTCAACGGCCGCTCGCTGTATCAAGGCGAGACGGAAATGTTGCGGCTGTTGGCGCATCGCGAGCAGCCGACTCCGCAGTTGGAGGCCGAGCAGAGCGAGGTGCCGCAGTCGTTGGCTCGTGTGTTCGCGCGGATGGTTGCCAAGCGGCCGGAGCAACGGTTCCCGAACATGACCGAAGTGATCGCCGCACTCGAAGCGTGTCTGGCCGAGCCGGCCATGTCCTCGATCGAGCGCACGATCCCTCCAGAGCAAGAAGGTTCGCGTGCCCGGCTGAAGATGTTTGTCGGTGCTCGCTCGGAGGCCGCTGCGCCGCTGGCGACGATGGATGGACTGACCGAGCCCGACTTAGCTTTCACACGGACGGTCCTTGGTATCACGGACACGGACCCAGCTTCCAATGTGCTCTCCCCGTCACGAGCGCGACAACGTCATGGCTGGTCTGCGTTGCGGTCCGATCGCCGAGTGTGGTTCGCGGTGACAGCGTTGATCGTGGTGACGGCGTGGTTTTTGTTTCCGCCCAGGCGACTGGAGAACAGCCAGTCGGGAACAACAGAGCCGAAGCCACCAGGCGCTGTGACCTCGCCGTCCGAAGGGGAATTGGTTCCGGCGGGAAGCACGGTCGATTTGATTCCGTTGGTGAATCCCGATTCCTTGGCGAATGGGTCCGCTCGCGATCTGAGCATCCAAAGCGATGTGCTGACGTTGGACTCTTCGAGTCGCTCGCGGCAAATGTGGCTGAACTTCCCCAACGTGAATGTGGAGCACGCCACCATTCGCACGCGCTGCCGACTCACCAAAATCCAGACGCAATCTTTTGTGAAACTCGTCATCGGATTTGAACCGGAGCTTTACGGTTTGGTCGGTCAGGACGAAGAGGGTGCGTTCTACGAAATCATGACCAGTGACCCGGACCGCCCGACGATTCGCAAGAATGTGTCGCGGACGTTGGATTCCGAATTCATCGAGATCGCTTTCACGATCTCTGAAGATCGAGTGCAACTCTTTGTGGCTGGCGAGCAGGTGCTAGAAGGTCCGCGTCCTCCGCGAGCGGTCGGACTGGTGGCGCTCGTTGCCTACGGCTGCCAAGTGGAATTCGAGCAACCGCGAGTCGTCGTTCCCGCCAGCAAATGAAGTCGGAAGCGGCTCCAAAACCGCAAGACACCAGCACGACGGTAGTGTCCTAATTTGTAGGCCGACTTCGCCGAAGTCGGCTATTCCCGACGTCGGCGACGTCGGGCGACATTGAAAATAGGACACTACCAGCACGACGCGCCAGCGAGTGGTCCGTTTCTCGCCAATCCAACCTCTCGCTGGCGCGTCGAGCTAGAGCGGTTCCATCAGCCGTGTAGCGGTTATCTGTAGCCGAAGTCGCCAGACTTCGGGACGGAACTCTGGCGAGTCCCGCTACAGCAACTTGGAACCGCTCTAACTGTCGAGGCGATGTTGTGTCGCGGCGATCGTGATTATCATCCGCCGTCACTCTTTTGGGCGGGAGTTCTTCATGCCGTTGACGGTCGAGCAATTCACTCAGCGATTGACGTCGTCCGGCGTGATGTCCGACGACGAGTTGCGCGATTGGTTCATGGCTATGCCGATCGAGAAACGCCCCCTCGACTGTGAGGCGTTGGCTCGCGAATTGGTGAAGCAGAAGAAGCTCACCAGATTTCAGGCCGAGCAAATTTACGCCGGCAAAGAGAAATCGCTGACGCTCGGCAACTATGTCATCCTCGACAAGCTGGGGCAGGGCGGCATGGGAATGGTGCTGAAGGCTCGGCACCAGCGGATGGGGCGAGTGGTCGCACTCAAGGTGATGTCTCCGGCGGCCGTGAAATCAAAAGACGCTGTCAAGCGGTTTCATCGTGAGGTGCAGACGGCCGCGAAGCTCACGCACCCGAATATCGTCACGGCATTCGATGCCGACGAGGCCAAGGGGACGCACTTTCTAGTTATGGAGTACGTCGAGGGAGATGACCTCTCGCAGTTGGTGAAGAAGCACGGAGCGTTGTCGGTCGAGCAGACGATCGAGTGCATGTTGCAGGCGGCGCGCGGGTTGGTTCACGCACACAAAGAGGGAGTTATTCATCGAGACATCAAGCCGGCGAATTTGCTGCTCGACAAAAATGGAACGGTGAAGATTCTGGATATGGGGCTGGCTCGGCTGGAGACCGGATTGTCGGACGCCGGCGGCGTGGAGGGAGCGGGGCTGACACAGACCGGCACGATCATGGGGACGGTCGATTACATGTCCCCGGAGCAGGCCGAGGACACTCGGCACGCCGATGCGCGAAGCGACATCTATTCGCTGGGTTGCTCGCTGTACTACTTGCTGGTCGGCCACGCCGTGTACGGCGGCGAGACGATGATGAAGAAGCTGCTCGCACATCGCGACGCGCCGATTCCGTCGTTACGTAGTCCTGTCGCTCCGCGACAGGAATTCCGATCGTCGGTTGACGGTGGATCGCCGCAGGAACATCAGACGTTTGCTGCGCGATCGGAATCCGAGTCGCGGAGCGACTCGGCTACATGGAACGCACTCAACTCCGTCTTCCGCAAAATGCTCGCGAAGAAGCCGAGCGATCGGCAGCAGAGCATGTTGGAGGTCGTGGCCGATCTCGAACGCTGCCGCGCGGGTGAGGGCGTGACGATCAACACGGCGGCGGTCAGCGGTGAGGCCGCCAGTGGTTACGAACTGCAAAAGTTCTTGCGGCAGATCAGCGGCGAAGAGGGATCGCAATTGACGGCAGCGACCTCGACCGGAGCACGCGGGACGTCGGCGCTTCCAGCCGGCGAAATTGCGGAGACGATCCTCACGACGACTGACGGAGCGGGCACTGATCCGCAGACTGAAATGACCCTGCAACTGGAACGCTCAAAGCGGGCCAGTGGCATGAAGCGGCAAACTCGAAACGCGCTGCTGGCGGTGGCTGGGGTTGTTGTGTTGTTGCTCGGAAGCTGGTGGGCGTTTGGTACGCCGAAAGGGACGGTGCGAATTGAAATCACCGACGACGAGATCGCTGTCGAGTTGGGCGAGTCCGGACGGACGCTGCGTGGCAACGTCGAAGAAGCGATCAAGCTTCCCGTGGGCGAGCATGTGCTACATGTGCGAGTTGGCGACGTGAAACTCGACACGCCGGAGATCACGGTGGCGAAGGGCGAATCCATCGCGATCAAGGTCGAGCGAGTCGGCAACCGCGTGCGAGTGATGCGCGATGGTGAATTTCTTGTTGCGAAAGAACTGCCGCGACTCAAAGCAAGTGGAGGAGCCTCCGGCATTGCGAAAAGCAGTGGCTCGGAACAGCAGAGCGACGCCGTTCAGAATTTCGCTCTGCAGTTCGACGGAAAGTCGAGCTATGTCGAGATTCCGACGCTGAAGCGCAACGATCCGGGGCCGTTCACGATTGAGGCTCGCGTGCGATTTGCGCCGACAACAGCGAGGAACGCCGTCTCCATTGTCAGCATTGATGGCACAGCGGCATGTCAAATCCAAGCCGGCACTCATAGGCTGATTGGAGGCTTGGAACGCACCAAGAATGGGAGTCGAATGACGGATGGTGCTCTGCCGACGCCGGATGTCTGGCAGCATGTGGCGTTCGTGCTTGATTCGCGAGATGCCATCGTGTTTATCGACGGCCAGGAAGTTCGACGGAGTGCTCGCGTGGCGGCTGCGGAGGTCGGATCGTATCCCGATGGCGCGCACGGGACGTTGTTCGGGGCACAACCGCTCCGGGGAAAGAACCACTATCACTTCGGCGGTGAGCTTGACGAAGTGCGAATTTCGAAGACCGCTCGTTACCAAAAATCGTTCACACCGTCGCAAGAACGATTCACTCCCGACAAGGATACGCTGGCCCTGTATCACTTCGACGAAGGCCAGGGGAGCGTCTTGAAGGATTCGTCCGGCAACAAGCATCACGGCAAGATCGTCGGCGCGAAGTGGGTGAAGGCGAGTGGCTCGCCGATTCCGCCACCCGCATCGAGCTATGCACTGCAATTCAACGGCAACGATTCGCTCGTCGAGATTCCGTCGCTGCGATATGACGGACCGCATCCCGTAACAATCGAATCCTGGGTTCGCTTGGACAAGCAGATCGACAAGGAAAAAGTCCAGGGCATTGCCGGTTGGGGTGGAGTTTTCCAGATGTTTTTTTTCCCCAATCGCCTGACCGCATACGGTTATCATCCGGATGGAAAAACGTATCGAAACGGCATGAAAAGCTTCAAGCTGGATGAGAAACCTCAGTTCTTTCATGTGGCCAGCGTTTGGGACGGCAAGCAGATTCGCAGCTACGTTGACGGCGTGGTGGGCGCGGCCAATGACCTTTCTGAGATTCGCAATGCGGCGAAGATTCCAGGTCTGGCTCCCGATAATTTGGCTTTGGGCGGGGTAAAAGCCATCACTGCGGGAGATCTGAAATTTTACGATCACTTCGACGGTTTCCTCCGGGAAGTTCGCATCTCGAAGACCGCCCGCTACACCAAGGACTTCACGCCGCAAAAGCGTTTCGAACCGGACGCCGACACGCTCGCCCTGTATCACTTCGACGAAGGGAGCGGCGAAGTGCTCAAGGACTCGTCCGGCAACAAGCATCACGGCAAGATCGTCGGCGCGAAGTGGGTGAAGGTGGGCGGAACACCGATCCTTCCCAATGAACGCTTCGCTCTTGAGTTCGACGACAGCCCCGATCGAGGCGTCGTTCTTCCGCTGCGATACGACGGCAAGCATCCCTTCACGGCCGAAGCCTGGGTGTCCGTCGCGCGCTTCGTGTCGGGAGATCCCCACCAAAATGTGATCGCGGACGCGAGTGCCTCTGGAGGTTTCCATCTTGGAATCCTTGATTCAGGCCCTTTTTGGAAATGCCCCGTCTACGGAAACCTTGGGGTCGCGACTCTCCAGCCTCCCGAGAAGATTATTCCCAATCGCACGACGCATGTCGCGCTGACGATTGAAACGGGGACCGCTCGATTCTTCGTGGACGGCAAGCTCAAACAGACCGAGGCACTTCCCGGCAACTACAAACCTTCGGGCGGCTCCATTTATTTGGCTCGGAACCCTGGTGGGACGCCGTTATCCGGAAAGCTGTTTGAAGTGCGGCTGTCGAAAACGAATCGTTACGTCAACGACTTCGCGCCCCAGGCTCGCTTCGAACCGGACGCTGACACGCTGGGTCTGTACCACTTCGACGAAGGCAGCGGCGACGTGCTCAAGGATTCGTCCGGCAACAACCATCACGGCAAGATCGTCGGCGCGAAGTGGGTGAAAGTTAGCGATTCAGCCAGCGAACAGAGCGATCCTGAACGGGCGGTGGCGGAGTGGATCATCAAAGGTGGTGGGCAGGTGGTGGTACTGACGGGAGCGAATGCCGTGGTCATTTCCAAGCTCGCCGAATTGCCGGTGCCGCCTTTCACGATCCGTGACGCGACGTTTCATAATCTCCCCGATTTCACGGCGGAAGATGCGCGGCGGCTGACCGGTCTGCGTGACTTGGAGCGGATTACTTTTCGGTCCACGACTGTTCGCGCTGAGGCCGTTCAAACTTTGGCAGGTTGCCGACGCTTGTTTGTGTTGCTGTTGGATCAGGGATCGACGACGGAAGCGGCCTTGCTTGAGATCGTGAACCTTCCACGTCTGCGCAACATCTCATTATTGAACGTTCCGGTCCCCGAAGAATTCTTCGCCCGCGTGGGACAACTCAATCGGCTTCTCACTCTTTCGATCATCAGCAGTAAGCCAATTATCAAAGAGGCATTGAACCGCTTGGCGGCGGCACCGCCACCGAAATTGCAAACTCTGGGACTGGGGGGATTGCAAGGAGTTACTGATGGACTAGCGGCGGTGGCTCGCTTACCGCATCTGCACACTTTCACGAGTGGCGGAAATGATTTCGACGATGCGGCGATCGCGGAACTCGGACAATCTTCGTCATTGTCAGCCATTGGCCTTAGCGATTGTCGCGTCACTCAGGCGGGCACAACCGCGTTGCAAAAGACGCTGGCCAATTGCCGAATCCTCGTGCCAAAAGCGGAGCAGAATCCGTCGCTCTATGGTCCGGCGTATCGCGAGACGATCCGCCAATTGATTGCACGCGGTCTCAGTGTCGAAGTGACGACGAATACGCTCGGAAGAATGGCTTGGATCACCGGAGACGAGCCATTCCCCGCCGGTGACGTGGTGTGCGCGGAAGCAGTGGCGTCATGGACGATTTCGATTTCCCCAGAGATTGCTGATTTGAAACGGTTGGCTCAGCTTTCCGACCTTCGTACTTTCTATCTAGCGCCGTTGCCGCCGAACGGTCTTCGAGAACTGCTGCCACTAAAGAATCTGACTGAATTGAATTCCGCCCCAAGCCGACTCTCCGACGATGAAATCGCATTGCTTCCTTCACTGAAAAAGCTGCATCGAATCGAGTTGACCGTCGGTAGTGACAAGCAGCTTGAGACGATTGCCCAGCTACCGCATCTGAGTTGGCTGGGAATCAGCCTGGGTTCCAAGATCACCGACAACGGACTGAAAGTGCTCGAATCAGCTCACGTCCTGAGTCGTGTGGATTTGCATGACGTGTCCCAAGCCGCCGCCCAGGCTCTGGCCAACGCTCGCCCCGACGTGGACGTGTATTGGAAAAACAAACTCCTCCCCGCAATCGATCCCGAACGCGAAGTGGCGGAGTGGGCGTTGTCGGTTGGCGGCACCGTGACCGTTTTGGGGGGAACCAACACGGCCAACGTGGAGCCCGAGATCAAGGAAGCCGCCAAGCTACCGACCGGCGCGTTTCGTCTGACCAAATTGACGGTGCCCCAGAGCGTCACAAGCGGGACTGAGAAGCTCGCGCTGTTCGGGCAGAGCACGAAGTTGCGGGAACTCGATTTGGGCGGCATTCCGCTGACCGATGACGGGCTGAAGGCTCTGGCACCGCTGAAGCAACTCACCCATTTCTCATCCGGAGCGCCGGACCCGAAGCTGACCGACGACGGGTTCGGTGTTTTCGCGTCGTTCCCCAAATTGTATTTCTTGGCCTTGCCGAACTTCATTCCGTCGAGCCAGCAAGCCGACGCGATTGCCAAGCTCACGCAGCTCCGCATCCTTCAAATCTTTGTCTCCAGTCCTGAAACGCTCCGCAAAATTTTCACGCTGCCGAATCTCGATCAGATTTTACTTTTCGGACCCGGCGTGACGGACGAGGTGTTTGCCTTGGTCAGTGCATGCCCTGCGATCAAAAACTTATTCATCGGTGGCGGCTCGACCGTGACTGATCGCGGACTCAGCGAGGCGAAGCGAATGGCGACTTTGCAAAGCTTTGAGCTTGATCGCGTTCCCGGCATCACAGATGTCGGCATCGGACATTTGGTCGCGATGCCCAAACTCACGAAGATCCTCCTCGGTGGATTGGCAGTGACCGATGCCGC
>JAYVQJ010000416.1:0-2141 GCA_043777235.1 Planctomycetia bacterium | reverse complement strand
TTTGCGCCTCTGCGTGAGAACTCTTCCTTTCAACACAGTTGGCGGAGAGCCATATTTTGAAGAATCATGGGACTACGACTTTGGTTTGACTCGTATTGCAATCGGTTCGGAAACGACGATGTCCACAATGTCTCTTGGCTGAGCGGCCGCAGTTGCGTTCTTAAATGCTTGATCGGCAGCGGTCAGCGCCGTCTTGGCAGCATTCAATCGAGCCGTCACTTCGACGACCAGTTTATCGGCTTCGGCCTTTTTATCTTCGGCGGCGGCTTTGGCGTCTTCAGTGGCCTTTTTCAATTCGGCGTCGATGCTCGCGACATCGGTCATGGCCTTCTTCAGAGCGGCTTCGGCAAGTGGAACGGCTTCCGGTTGATGTCGGTACTTCGCGACTGCTCCACCGTAGAAGGCGATTAAGTAATCGCCCGGCGGTGTCTTCAGCGCGGCGAGATCGAGCACCGCTTCCGATTGATCGGCATTCAACGGGAGCATGAAGCCAGGGGCTCGATCAAAGCCGGCTCCGGCAGTGCGGAGTTCCATGGTGGCTCCAGAGAACTCGCTACGACGGGTCAGCGTCAGCGGGATCGTGAGCTTCTGATCGACCGTCGCTTCGATCATGCCGCCAGCGGGAGGCGCGATCGTCAGCGGCGTGAATTCGATGCCGCTCACCGAGACTGGCACGTCAGCCATCAGACGCGGACTGGGAATCTCACCCCACGAATCAGGGATCGGCCACGCGAACGAAGCCAATCGGCAGGGACGAGTCACCGGTGCGCCGTTGATGGTCGCTCGACCGGTGAACGTCGCGCTGGTGAGTCCGCGCGGTGCGTTCTGATTCGCCGAGATCAGCATCATGCCGCGCGACTGACCGGCCGGAATCTTCAGTCCGTGAGCGGTGACACCATTCGGTAGTCCTTCCATCGCAAGTTCGATGTCGCCGTCGAAACCGTCGCGTCGAATCGCGATGACTTCGAGAGCCATCGTCGCTCCGCCCCGCAAAGCCAGCGGTTTTGAAAACGCCGCCCGGTCGCCGTTTCGCAACTCCATGTGCATGGCCCACGCGACGAGCGCGAAGTCAGGAGCCGCTTTGCGAATGACCAGCCGGTAAATGTTGCGAGCATCGGTGCGCGTTCCTCCGAACAAGTCGGTCAGTTGCAGACGATGCAGCCCGTCCTCCTTGATCACCAGCTTGCCGAGCACATCCGCCGTCCCGGCGTTGTACGGAGGCCCGTCGTAGGCGTAACCGTTGCTCGATACTTTCACGGGGCTGGGGATGTCGGAGAACTCGGCAATGTCAGTCAGTTTCTCGCCATCGGCTGTGCGAGCGACATGCTGCACGAGGACCGCCGGATCGGTCGGCAAACCGAATCGCTCGGACGCGACTTCGATCCACCATTCCTCGCCTTTCTTGGCCTCGAACTCGAAGACATCGACATCCGCTGCCGGAAAGAAACTCCCCGCGATGTCGCAGGGCAGCGAAATCTTCTGAGCCTTCTCGCCGGAATTATTCGGCTCGACTTCCGCGAGCTCCGCTTTCTCAGCGAGTCCATGCGGCGGCCACGAGAACGAGTTCACCGTCTTCGTCGTCGGCTGTCGCACAATCGGCGTGCTCAGGGGCTGCTCCCAAAGGCCCAGTCGATAGAAGTATTCGTGCCCCCCTTTGAAGGTCAGCTCATGCAACTTGATGACGTACTTCCCGTCGCTCGGCACCGTGAAGTCCAACACCCCGCCGCGCCGATCGACAAGTAGGTCGCGTCCGGCGGCATCCGCGATGATGACCGTCGCATCGAGCTTCGAGTCGATCCCGCGCGTCGCGCAATCGACGATAACTCGCTGCCCCTGCTTGGCCTCGAACGAGTAATGATCGACGGCTCTCGAAGAGATCACGCCGTTGCAGACCGAGTTCATCGGCAGTTCGATCGCATTCGCCAGCAACGTATTCGGCTTCGACTGTGAGACCTCGTTCAGCGAGCCGATTGAAAACACTCGCGACGACGACATTCCGAGCCGCGTCATTACGCGAGCCTCATAAATACCAACCGGACAATCTGCCGCGACGCTGACAACGTACTTGTTCGCCTCCGGCGTCCCTGCCGAATCGAGCTTCCGTTCCGCCTTGATGCGCGGGTCCGAGAACGACAAATCGC
>JAYVQJ010000415.1:0-8255 GCA_043777235.1 Planctomycetia bacterium | reverse complement strand
TCGTCACGCGGAGCGGTGACGGCTACGTAGCCATCATCGCTCCGCGTGATGAGCCGAACGCTTCACACAGCGCAGTTATTTTCTGCGATCGGTATGAGACTCATTTTAGAATCCGTGTACCGAACATTTGAGGGAGCGAACACGACGGTCATTCAGGGTGATGCCGTCGAGGTGCTTGACCGGGAAGTGACGGATGGGTCGGTGGACCTGATCTTTGCCGATCCGCCGTACAACTTCGGCAAGCGGTTCGCGCAGTTCGTCAATCAGTGGCCGTCCGATGTCGAGTACGCCAAGTGGTGCGAGAGTTGGCTCGCGGTTGTTCGATATCGCGCAACGCAGTTTGGTGAGGAGCGTTTCTCGGCAAACGACGATTGTTGCCTCGATTCGACCGGTTGTTACGAGACCCCGAATGGAGTATTTCTGGACTCGGCATCGACTAAGGTCATCCGTCGAAGGGACCGAGCGATTGCTTCACTGCATTGAGTTGTCACCGCTGGAGATTCATCAGAGCCTGGTCTTAGAATGACTCGCCGTCAGTCGCTGCCAATCTCGCGAAGAAAGTCCGCTGATATGAAGACTCCCAAGGTGATCGTTGAAAAGCATCCTGATGGTTATGTGGCGTACCCGTTGGGGTTGAAGGGAGCGGTCGTCGGGCAAGGCGACACTTACGAGGAAGCTCTCGCCGACGTGCGGTCGGCGATTCAGTTTCACGTCGACACTTTTGGGCCGGAGGTCTTTGAAGAGGACGAAGTGCTTGAAGCATTCCTCGTCGAATCGGGAGTTTTCGTCTGATGGCGAAGTTCCCGGTGGATGCTCCGCGCGACCGAGTCTTGCGAGCCTTTGAACAGCTCGGCTTTCAAGTGATTCGCGAAGGCAACCACATTGCGATGTCACGCGACAACGCCGATGGCACAAGCACGCCGCTGACAACGCCCAAACATCGGACGTTTAAATCTTCCACGTTTTGAACAATTCTGACCCAAATCCGAGTGACTCGTGACGACTTCCTCGAAGCCTACGACAACTCTTGAGCCTTATCGCAGGAGAATGCCATGAACCGTTACCGTCGGATGATGCTGGTCGCGTATTTCATCGTTGCTGTTGCCGCGCTTCCGGCGTTCGCCGCCGAGCCGCGCCCTGGTGATGAGGCCATTGAGAAATATCTTGCGAGCGAAACGAAACTGCTCAGCTTGGGTGTGTTGGCAGAGGCGGATTCGCGGGAGGCTTGGGAGGGGAAGCGGGAGGAGTTCAAGCGGCAGTATTTTGACATGCTCGGACTGTGGCCGCTGCCGGAGCGGACGCCGCTCAAGCCGCAGGTCACGGGGACGGTCTCTCGCGAGAACTTCACCGTTGAGAAGGTGCATTTCCAATCGAAGCCGGGGCTGTATGTCACCGGGAATTTGTATCTGCCGAAGTCGAACAAGCACGACGCGCAAGCGAGTGGTCGAACGTCTGGGGACAAAGATCTCTCGCTGGCGCGTCGAGCTAGTGGGAATGCGCCAAACAACAAACTCCCGGCGGTGCTTTACGTCTGCGGGCATTCGGGTAAGGGACGCGACGGAAACAAGACGGCGTTTCAGCAGCATGGGATGTGGTTCGCGACGCATGGGTTTGTGTGTCTGGTCATCGACACGCTGCAACTGGGAGAAGTCGCCGGCACTCATCACGGGACGTACAACAAAGACCGTTGGTGGTGGCACTCGCATGGCTACACGTCGGCGGGGGTCGAGTGTTGGAATGGCGTGCGAGCAATCGACTATCTCGTGTCGCGGCCGGAGGTCGATCCGGAGCGGATTGCAGTGACGGGGATCAGCGGCGGCGGTGCGGCGACCTTTTGGATCGCGGCGGCCGATGAACGAGTCAAAGTTTGTGTGCCAGTGAGCGGTATGAGCGATCTGCAAAGCTACGTCACCGACAAGGTCTGCAATGGTCACTGCGACTGCATGTTTCTCTACAACAACTATCGCTGGGAGTGGACGACGATCGCGGCGCTCATCGCACCGCGGCCGATGCTGTTTGAGAACTCCGGCTACGACACGATCTTCCCGATGCCGGGCAACGAACGGATTCGGACGCGGCTGGCGAAACTCTACAACTGGTACGAGAAGCAGCCAGGCGAGTTGTTCGACATCGGCGTCACACCGGGCGGCCATGCGGACAACGTCGAGCTGCGGCTGATGGCCTATCGCTGGATCAGCAAGCATCTCAAAGCGGACAACTCGGAAACCGCCGAACCGCCGCTGCCCGCGTTCACCGGCAAAGAGCTGCGCGTCTTCCCCGAAGACAGCGACCTGCCCAGCGACAGCCTGAACGCCAAGATCGACGAGTCGTTCGTGACGCTTGCGAAGCCGACAACGCCGAAGAACAAAGAGGAATACCACACTTGGTCGAAGCGTCTCAGTGGTGAGCTGCTCGATCGAGTCTTCCGCGACTGGCCGGACCAAATCCTTGCGGCCGAGGTGCGAGAAGAGTTGCCGGACGGTCGAGTCATTTTGAAAACGGATACCGATATCTCAGTGCTCGCAGCCCGTCTTCAAGAGGGGGCCGTGCAAGAGAAGCCGAAGCGTTTGTGGCTCGTCGTGCTCAACGCTGACGAACCCGAAGGCAAACTCCCGGCTTGGGCGAAGGGAGTCGTTCCCGACGGCCAACCCGTCACCGTGCTCAGCCCGCGCGGCAGCGGCGAGTTCTCAGCGTGGACTCGCAAGAACCCGCCGAACTATGTCGAGCGTGCTCACGCATTGCTCGGCCGCACGGTCGATGCCGGCCGAGTCTGGGACGTGCAAGCAACCGCTCGCTGGCTGCACGAAGCGGAAGGGAATGAACTCTCCGTTGGCGTCGTCGGTAAGGGTCAAGCAGGAGTGCTCGGCGTGTATGCCGCACTCTTCGAGGTCTGCATCGCTGAAACAATTCTCGTCGATCCGCCGAGCACGCATCGCGACGGCCCGCACTTCCTCGGCGTGATGAAAGTGCTCGATGTGCCAGACGCGATCGGCCTGCTCGCGCCGCGACATGTCACGCTGATCAATGCGAAGGACGAGGCATTCGATCGCGTCGTTCAGAGCTACAAGGCGGCGGGATACGGGGAACGCATCGAGCGGAAGTAGCCAGTCGATGTCCTGATCGCAAGAAGCGTCCCTCATGCAGAGATGAGGAGCCGCATTTCTTGAAAATGTGGCCACGGATAAAACACAGATGGAGCACGGATCAGAACACCTTTTCCGATCGTCGAATCCGTGTTTCATCCGTGTTCCGTCCGTGGCTAAGAATGCGGTCCTTTTTGTTGAAAGTGATCATTGCATCCAAGCAACCTTCCGAAAACCTTCGTGTCTCTTGGTGCGACCTCAGTGACGGACACGCCGCGTCATTCGACGGCGACGGTGCCGTGTCGAAACGTCTCGCACGTCATTCGTCCGTCGGGGTGAATCTCGAACGTGATTGCGCCGTGGTCGGCGGTGCTGAGCACTTCGGTTTCGGTGCCGAAACGAGAGCGCAACGTTGCGAGGGATGCTCGGCGGTCGGCGCTGACGATCAGCCAGTTCGGCCGAGCCCAACGGGCGAGGTCAGTCGTGTTGGCTCCGAGGCTGCCGTGATGCGGAGAGACCAATATGTCGCATCGTTGTGGTGGCGAGTGCAGCAAACGGTTGAGTCCCTCGCGTTCCAGATCACCGGTCAGCAGGAGGCGGCGACCGGCATACTCGATCAATAGCACGATGCTGTTGGCGTTGTCGGGAGTGAGCATTTCGTGCGCAGTCGGATGCAACACGCGACAGCGGATGTCATCGCCCAGCGACAGCGAATCGTCTTGCCACGTCAATCGGATGGGGACTTTGCAACGCCTCGCCGTTTCGAAAACGTGTCGGACCTCCGGTTGGCTCCAATCGACGAACTGCGGCGAGACGAAGAGTCTTCCAATCGGCAGCGTTCGCAGCAGTCCCGGCAGGCCGTTGACGTGATCGGTGTCCGCGTGCGACAGCACGATGCCGTCGAGCCGACTATGTCCGCGGTGCCACAGGGTTTGCTGGACGACGTCCGTCGCGCGGCGCGCGTTCCCCATCATTCCGCCGTCGTACAGCAGCGTCCGGCCCGACGGAGATTCGATCAACACGGACAAGCCATGCCCAACCGACAACACAGAAACTCGCAGCGGCCCCGGCTCGCGCGGCCAGAGCGACATCGCCAAGCCGACTGCCGTCCAGAGCCAGAACGCTCGCCAGCCGAGATGTCGCAACAACGGTCCGCGAATCCACCAGAACAACGTCGCCAAGCAAACGATCGCTCCGATCAACCACCACATCGGCGGTGTTGGAACGTAACGATGTCCGCAGGATAACTCGGCCGCGATATCGACGATCCACAACATCAGCCGCAGCGACCATTCGAAAGGGACGGCAATCCAACCGGCAACGGACGAACTGACAAAGCCGACGAGCAGCATCGAATAGCCCAAGCACAGTGTCACCGTCGCAACAGGGATCATCGGAATGTTCGCTAGCAAGCCGACCGGCGAGACCAGATGAAACTGACGAGCAATCAACACCGACGAGAACAACCAAACGAAGAACGACACCGCCGTTCCGTTTCGCAACGCGGACCAGACAGCGATCAAGCTGCGGCGAATCGCCGTCTTCGGAAGTTTCGCCGCCAGTTCGCTCGCAAGTTCGGCTTCGGACTTCGCCGTTGGATGTGCCGCCTCTTGTTCTGCCTGCAAACGACTCTCTTCCAATTGCCAACCGCGCCGTGAAGAGAGCCACAAAATCACGGCGACCGCGAGGAACGAGAGTTGTGCTCCCACATTGAAGGCGTCGGTCGGATTCCACCACAACACGCCAAGTGCCGTGACCGCCAGCAGGTTGTTTGCGTGCGTCGGTCGATCCCACGGCCAGCCGAGTGTCGAGAGAAAGATCAGCAGCGCCGCACGCACGACCGGTGGTCCTGCCTCGGTGATCGCGGCGTATCCGCCCACGAACACCAGAATCGCAATCGCCGTCAACCCGCGCGGAAGATTGATCAGCCGGCACGCGCCAGCGACGAACATCGCCAGGATCGCCACGTTCAATCCACTGATCGCCAAGACGTGCATCGTGCCGCTTTCGACGAATGCCTCGCGCTGTTGAGATGTCATGCGGCCGCGACTTCCCAGCAGCAACGCCATCGCCACCGACGATGTGTCCGGCGACAACTTGGTTCGCAAGAGGTGCTCGCAGTGTTCGCGCGCGACGACCAGTTGCCGCCGGGTTCGTGTCACGAGATCGTTGGGGCGATTCAGAAATCTCACCGCCTCCGCCGATCGACATCGCATGACGCCGTGAATTCCTTGCTTGCGCAGTAGCTCTGCGAAGTTGAACTCACCGACGTTGCGCGGGCGGTCCGGCAATGCGAGTCGGCCGATCAGTTCGACTTCATCTCCGATTCTCAGATCGCTGACCAAGCCAGAGACATCGACTCGCGCACCGCCGGTCACGTCGAGCCAATGATCGCCGTCTCGAATTTGTTGGCAGTCGATGACCACAACACTTCGATCACGCGATCCCCACGGACGAGTCGATTCGTCATTCGCCTCGCGAATCAGCAGCGGTCGCTCAGTGATCGTCCCGATGATTCGAGCCGGCAACGGCTCGTCGCGTGCAAAGAGGCCGATGTCGTTGGGGGGGCCGACGAACCAGACGCCGTGATGCCGCACGGCTCCCGTTCCGGCCACGGCGATCAGGAGACAAACGGTGGAAGCTCGTGAAAATTGCAACCACCGCAGCAACACCGCCAGAATGGTCGCTGTCGCGGCGCATGCCCAAATAATCCCGCCGACGGTTTGCAGATGCGCGTCGGCGACGATTCCCACGACAACCGCGAAAGCAACCGGCAGCGCCGGCGCGCGACGCCGAACTTCGTCGAGATGTCCTTGATCGCCGACCGCCGTCATCGTCAGACCCTGTTGCGGCTCAACGGATTCGATTTCAAACGTCGCCGTTGGGATCAATTCCCAGGGCGCTCAATCTCGCTGCCAATTGCAACGCTCTCTGCTCGGCCAATTCTGCTCGCCGAGATTCGCCATCCGCACGCCGAGATTCGCCATCCGCACGCCGAGATTCACCGTCGGCTCGCAAGGCTTCTTCATCCGCGTGCTTCGACTCTTGATCGGCTCGCATCTCTGCCTGCCGCCGTTGTTCGTCAAGTTCCAAATAGGAGACGAAGAATCGACCGTCCGGGCCGAACAATTGCAGGTCCGTCTCCACGAGATGGAACCGAACTCCCAATCGCGGACTGACCCAGCCTTCCATGACACCGATCTCAACAAGCCCTGCTTGGCCTCGCAAATAGCCGACCAAGCGACCGTCGTCGGGATCATAGATGTAGTATTCCTCGACACCGTATTGATCGTAGAACTTCAGTTTGTCCAACATTTCCGCCGGACGATTGCCAGGCGACAGTACTTCAAAGACGACCTGCGGAGAAATGTTGTCTTCGAGAAATTGAATGTACGACCCGCGATGTCCCTTCGGTCGGCCGAACACGACCATCGCATCGGGAGCGCTGCGGATCTTGGGGTTGCCCTCGACGGGATACCACAGCAAGTCTCCGGCGACAAACACCAGCGGATCGTTGGCAAACAACGTTTCCAAGCCGCACTTGATGGTCACAATCCAATCGAACTGCTTGGTGTTCTCGGCCATCGGCTGCCCATCGCTTTCCGGATAGACGATCGGATATCGAATTTCGGGAATAGTTACGGAACTCATTTCAGCATCCTCGCGCGGGGCATTTCAGCCGGAGCATCGTATCGCCCGAAAACGTCGGCAGCGATGAAATTGTGGCTCGGTTGAAAAATTGTGTTCACCCAATCGCTGTGACCGCTCGTTGCTCCAACAACTCAACCACTGGCACGTTGGCTTCGGGGAATTTCATCGACCGCAATGCCGAGACCTCTTCCCAACGAAAGCCTCGCAGGTCGTGAGTTGCGTCCGGCACGTCGAGCGGATGACACAAATAGAAGTGGAGATCCACCGAGCCGTAAGCGTACTCGTACAACCGACGAGTCAGCAGTTCGAGAACCTTGACGTGCAATCCAGTCTCTTCCAAACATTCACGGACGGCGGCAACGGCTGGTTCTTCGCCGGCCTCGCACTTGCCGCCGGGGAATTCGGCGAAGCCAGCCAACGACGCTCCCGGTGGGCGAATGCCGACCAAGTAACATCCTTGATGCTCGACCACCGCGATGCCGATGGTCTTGCGACGGAACTCCGCCATCGTCCGCTCCCGGTAGGTCAGGCTTCCCAGCCTGACGCGAAAACACGTACTGCGTCGGTTGCTAAACAAGTCGGCCAAGGAAGGCCGACCTACGATTTCATTTCGGCTGGCGGAGCACCCATCACATGGAATCCGGCATCGACGTGAACTGTCTCGCCGGTGATGCCGCTGGAGTGATCGCTCAGCAGAAACGCGCCGGTCTTACCGACTTCTTCCATCGAGATGTTCCGACGCAGCGGGGACATCGCCGGGTACAGCTTCATCATCTGATCGAAGTCACCGACGGCCGATGAACTGAGCGTCTTGAGTGGTCCCGCGCTCAAAGCGTTGACTCGGAAGCCCATCGGGCCGAGTTCGTGAGCGGCGTACGTCACCGAACTTTCGAGCGCGGCTTTGCAGACGCCCATGATGTTGTAGCCGGGGATGACTTTCTCGCCGCCAAGATACGTCAGCGTCAGAATGCTGCCGCCGGGGGCCAGAATCCCACGAGCACGATTTACGATCGCCAACAGGCTGTAGACGCTGATCTCCATCGAGACTTTGAATCCTTCGCGGCTGCACGCGACGGTCAGTCCCTTGAGATCATCAATCGGAGCATACGCGACCGAGTGCAGCACGAAGTCGATCGTGCCGAAATGTTCTTTCGCGGTGGCGAAGACGCGGTCGAGGTCCGCGTCATCCTGGACATTACACGGCACGAGGAACTTCGCCCCGATCGGCTCGACCAACTTTTTGACGCGGCGTTCCATCTTCGGCATCGTTGGGTCTTTGTCGGGCAGATGAGTGAAACCCATCTCCGCCCCTTCTTGATGCAAACGCTCGGTGATCGCCCAGGCGATCGAGTGATCGTTGGCGATCCCGAAGATCAAACCTTTTTTGCCGCTAAACATGCCCATTGCAAATGAACCTTGTAAGAGATCGTGGCGACAGGCGATCCGCCGGTCGTGTGAATGTGCTGAAAACGGGTCGCAAGATACAGCCGGATGAAAGGCCCTTCAACCACGGCTCAAATG